>CALMNJ010000466.1 GCA_937868675.1 uncultured Bacteroidota bacterium
AGGTAACCTGTGCCAGTTGGGAAGATATATGGCTGAACGAAGGCTTTGCCACCTTTTGCGAAGGTCTGTGCCTGCAACGCTACCGCAACCAGTTTGGGACCCCTGGAAAAAGGAAGCCATTAAGGAAGTGATTGCGCAACCCGGCGGCTCGGTTTTGTGTGCCGACAGCACCAACGCATCGCGTATTTTTGACTACCGGCTCAGCTATCAGAAGGGCGCCATGCTGCTGCACATGCTGCGCTGGACCCTGGGCGATAATGCGTTTTTTGCCGGTGTGAAAAACTACCTGAAGCAGCCTACGCTGGCCATGCATTATGCGCGCACCGCCGATTTTAAAAAGCAGATGGAACTGGCCGGCGGAAAAAATCTGGACTATTTTTTTAATCAGTGGTATTCGGGGCAGGGCTACCCGAGCTACAAAGTGGACTGGCTGCAGCAGGGCGGGGTGGTAACATTTACGGTGGCGCAGCAGTGCTCGCACCCATCGGTTGATTATTTTGAAATGCCGTTGCCAATAAACATGGTGGGCCGGCAAAAAGACACGCTGCTGCGGCTCGAAAACACGGCCCGGCTGCAGGTGTTTACCGTCACGGCCGGTTTTAGTGTTACGGATATTCAGTTTGATCCGGATGCATGGCTGGTGTGTGGAACAAACACGATAACGAATGTAGGCGCGGCAAAAGATTTGGAGACCCTGGTTTTGTTTCCGAACCCAACGGCGGGGGCTTTTAAAATAGGCACGTTTAGCAATGGGCTTTTTCCGCAAAGCATAGCGGTGTACGACCAGGCCGGCAAATGTATGTACAGCAATAATAATCTTGAACCGGATGGCAAATACCTGTATCTGGACACAAAAAACTACCGCGCCGGTGTTTACTTTGTGAAGCTGCTTACCAACAGGGGTGTGAGGGAGTTTAAACTATACCGGCAGTAATTGGTGGTTGGAGCGCTGCTAAACAATCAAAAAAAATTTTGGATTGGATCGGTATGAAAATCATGATTACAATAAACGTAATCTGCGCAGTGTATTGACTGGCCTGTTGGAGCTCCTTTTGCCGGCCATGCGCCAGACTGATGAAGCCGGCAAAAGAGCGACTAAGGAAAGCCCGGTGACAATGCAGGCTTGATGGTGTATAGGGAGGCCTGCATTGGCATGCGCCCAAAAAATAAAGCTTAAACCCGCCCTTGAAATATGATTATATTTAGTGGTTATTAAAAACCATTACATGAAAAAACGGATTATTGTCTTGATGCTGAGTGTTTTTGCACTCTGCGCAGCGGCACAAAACCAGCAGGTTGAGGAGTTGATTGAAAAAGGTGTGAAGCAACACGACGAGGGTAATTACAAAGCGGCCATAAACTTTTACCAGCAGGCGCTTGAAAAGGATAAAGCTTCGGTGCTGGCCCATTACGAAATAGCAAGTAGCTATTATGCCATGAAAGAGTATGATAAAGCCATTGAACATTGCGATGCGGTGATTGATGCGGATAAGGATTATGCTGACAAGGCCTTTGTTTTAAAAGGTACGGTGTATGATGTGATGGGGAAGCCTGCTGAAGCCGTAAAGGTGTATAAAAAAGGCATTAAAAAATTTCCGGGCAAATATTTGCTGCATTATAACCTGGCCCTTACCTGTTACAACCAAAAGGACGACAAGCAGGCCGAACGATCGCTGCAGGACGCGCTGACGGCTAATCCGGGCCATGCCAGCAGCCACATGCTGATGGCTTATGTGATGAGCGATAAAGGCAGCCGTGTGCGCACCATGCTGGCCCTGTATAATTTTTTGTTGCTGGAGCCCAACAGCAAACGCTCGGTAAAGGCATGGGACATGCTTAACAAACTCACGCGCAAGGGCGTTTCGAAAAGCGGCGAAAACACCATTAATATTTCGCTCGACAACAGCAAGGACAGCGAGGAGTTTAGAGCGGCCGATTTAATGGTTTCGATGCTGGAAGCCACACGCAACCTTGAGGAGAACGAAAAGAAAAGCGATGAGCAGATGTTTGTGGAAAACAGCGAATCGTTTTTTAAAATACTGGGCGAGCTTGAAAAGAAGAACCGCGGCTTTTGGTGGAAGTTTTACGTTGATTTTTTTAACGACCTTAACAATGCCAGACACACCGAAGCACTGTGTTACTACATAAGCCAGGCGGCCAAAAAGGAGGCTGTAAATACCTGGCTGGATAATAACAAAACCAAAATTGACAGTTTTGGGGAGTGGTACAAAACCTACGGGCGCAAGTTTTGAGAGGCTACCGGCTGATTAATACCGTTTTTTTTGCGTGTTTAATTCTATTGGGCGAAACACTGCATGCTCAGAAAAAGCAGGCGCAGACCGGTGCGGATAAAAGAACCGATTCAACGCTGATTGTTTTTTATAATGAGCTGAATGAAAACAACGAGCTTGTGCATACCATTAATTGGGAATACCAGATGCCCTGCAAAATTGTGCCTGATACCGAAACCTATGGACTAATGGCCATTGTGAATATAAAGGACAGCCTTAACAGGTTTAGCGTGTACTATGCGAGCGAAGACGTGTTTGACGTTAAATTCACAGGCGATACGCTTGCCATAAGCCGGCTCAGCGATACCGGGTTTTATGGTACATTATATACGTTGCACCGGTTTTATAAACGCGGTGAAGAATGCATAAGCGTAAGAATGACCTGCTACGGACGCTACAGCACCGAAACGGTTAACCTGCTTTACAAACAGCAAAAAGGAAACTGGATAAGGCTTGACTACAAACGCAGCGAAAAGAAAAATCAGGGAGTGGAAGAGTAAAACAAGAACGATTCATTGCCCGGTGAATTTTTTGTGCGGGGAACGACGCGGAATTTGGGAGGCTTTAGAAATAAAAATCCACAAAACGAGGCCTTTACACGTTGCCGGTAAATTGAAATGGTTGTTTTGTATTCATCATTACATCCGTTCAGGCACATTAATTCCGAGCAGATCCATGCTGGTGGCTATTACCACTGCGCAGGCGCGCGACAGGTGCAGCCTCAGATTTTTTTGTGTTTCGTCGGGCTCTTTCAGGATGGGGTGCTCGTGGTAAAAGCGGTTAAAAAGTTTGGTAAGCTCGTAGGCATAATTGGCCAGCAGGGCAGGGGAGTAGGTGTTACCGGCTTCCTCAACCGTGGCTTCAAAGTCGTAAATCCATTTCACGATTTCTTTTTCGAGATGGCTCAGCGCAGCGCCGTCGTAGTTTAGCGACTCCACATTGCCGGCCTTGCGCAGCACCGAATTAATGCGGGCATAGGTGTACTGAATAAAGGGGCCGGTGTTGCCATTAAAGTCAATACTTTCTTTGGGGTCGAAGAGCATTTTCTTTTTTGGGTCCACCTTAAGGATAAAATATTTTAATGCACCCAAACCCAGTGTTTGGTAAAGGGCTTGCAGTTCGCTTTGGTTAAAGCCTTCCACCTTGCCCAGTTCAATGGTTTTTTCTTCGGCGGTTTTATACATTTCGGCAAGCAGTTCGTCGGCATCTACCACGGTGCCTTCGCGGCTTTTCATTTTGCCTTCGGGCAGCTCCACCATGCCGTAGCTAAGGTGGTAGCATTCTTTGGCCCAGTGGTAGCCAAGCTTTTCCAGAATTTTAAACAGGGTCTTGAAGTGAAAATCCTGCTCGTTGCCTACGGTGTATATCAACTGGTTCAATTCCGGAAATTCCTTGAAGCGCTCAATGGCCGTGCCCATGTCCTGCGTTATGTACACGCTGGTGCCATCGCTGCGCAGTACAATTTTTTCGTCGAGCCCGTCTTTGCTAAGGTCAATGGCCACGCTGCCGTTGTCTTTTTTATAAAACACCTGTTTGT
>CALMNJ010000467.1 GCA_937868675.1 uncultured Bacteroidota bacterium
GGTACCTTGCGGGTTACCAGCGAAACCATTTATTATTCCGACGGCATGCTTGGAAGGATTGAAGTGAAACAGGGGAGATATGGGGACGCGGATACCTTTCGGTATCTCACACTTAACGGAACCATTCAGTCGGAGGTATTTATAAAAGGCACAGTGCGTAATAAGGATTATTTTTATCTGCTCGATACGCTCATTGCTCCTGAATCTGGAAGAGGAAAGGCCCTGGTGCTTGGGTTGGGCGGTGGCCTTTGCAGCAACATGCTGGTGCGAAAACATTTTAATGTGGATGCGGTTGATATTGATGCACGGATGACGTTGTGCGCGCATAAATTTTTCGGTCTGGATTCATCTGTGAATTGTGTTACCAGTGATGGTCGGTATTATTTGAATCATCTTGACAAAAAATACGATTTGGTGTTGTTCGATGTTTTCAGGGCCGAAGAGCAGCCATCACATTTGATTACCGAACAAAGCCTTTCGTCACTTAAGCAGCATCTTCTTGACTCGGCCCGTATTTTTATAAACTGGCACGGATTTATGAGTAGTGAAAATGGATTTGGGACTTCCATACTTTATAACACGCTTCGCCGGGCAGGTTTTTATATCAAAATGTGTGCATTACCAGGGCCTGAAGAAAGTCGTAATCTTGTATTTATTGCATCTTTGAGTCCTTTGGGTGAATACCCTTTTGAGCTTAATGAAACACCAGGGCTAACAACGTTGGTAAATACCGATGAAAGACCTCTGCTTGAAAAATACAACGCCGGCGCTAACCTCAAATGGCGCGAGAATTACCTGCGTTATTATCAGCAACGCTAGGTTTATTTGCTATCCTTAATGAGACCGGGTTCGGGCTTGAGCTATTTTAAATTCTTACAAAACAGTAAATTTCAAAGCCAAGCAGGCAGGGGGGATCAGAACACTTTATAAAGGACCGGTTTACTTGGGCTGGCATCGTTTTCAAAAGGGGCAATCTGAAGATTAAGTAAGTAAGTGCCATCACTTATTTCGTTCGGAACATAAATTAACTCCGTAATTGTTTTGTGAAGTTGTGTGTTGTGCGGATAGTTCCAGAAAGCGTGGTGGGCTTCAAGTTTCCCCCCGTCTACCTCCCTGTCAACACTGGGCATATCAAACAAAAGATGCTCAACACCAAGCTCGTTCAGGTATTCAATGGCCGGTCGCGTTAAATAAGGAGGGTTGCTGTTGCTGTAATTTGTGCTCAACTTTGCCGCACTGTTTCCCAGGGTTCTGATTACAAGTGCTTCGGGCTTCATTACATCCCCCAAAGCCGCTTTAAGTTGCAGTTCATTGATTATAAAGTCTCCGTTATCAAGTTCACAGGGCAATACGGTAATCAATTCGGCAGTAAACAGAAATCGCTTTAATGTGGAATTAATAGTATAAAACTCTTTGCTGATATGGCCTACACATTCGGTGTGCGTGCCATTTCCATGTGGGTTAAATGTAATGTTCCTGAAATTCACGCTTCCTCCCTGGTTTACATCGCCCACCCAGGTGCCATTAACTACCGGCTCAAGCCTCATCGGGCTCACATACCAGGCGCTTGTACAGGACTGACCATTATGCAGGGGCATTGAAATATCAATTGGCTTAAAAAAATCAATTCTGTATTCCCGTCCCTTATGAAAAATAGTTGCTATCATGGTTTACCAGCAATTAAACGGCCACACTGGCTTTTATATGAGGGTGCGGGTTGTAGTTTTCCAGACTAAAGTCCTCGAATTTAAAATCAAAAATGGATTTTACTGAAGGGTTAATCTTCATGGTTGGCAAAGGTCTTAAATCTCTGCTCAACTGCAGCTTTGTTTGCTCAATATGGTTTAAATACAGATGCGCGTCACCGAGCGTATGCACAAATTCTCCTGGTTGCAGATCACACACCTGTGCTACCATCATGGTAAGTAATGCATACGAAGCGATATTAAACGGAACTCCCAGAAAAATATCGGCGCTTCGCTGATACAGTTGGCAGCTTAGTTTATTATTCGCCACGTAAAACTGAAAAAATGCGTGACAGGGTGGAAGCTTCATGTTATCAATGTCGGCCACGTTCCAGGCGCTCACAATGAGACGACGTGAGTCGGGAGTATTTTTAATCATTTGCACTACCTTGCTTATCTGGTCTATGTGACCACCATCTGGCTTAGGCCAGTTGCGCCACTGATAACCATATACAGGCCCCAGATTTCCGCTGGCATCCGCCCATTCGTCCCAAATGCTTACACCGTTGTCCTTCAAATATTTTACATTGGTATCGCCCTTTAAAAACCATAATAACTCATGTATAATACTTTTTGTATGTAGTTTTTTTGTAGTAAGCAGTGGAAACCCATCAGCAAGATCAAATCTCATCTGGTATCCAAAAACACTGATGGTTCCTGTACCAGTTCGATCGGTTTTTTTCACACCATGTTCGAGCACATGCGACATTAAATCATGATATTGTTTCATTAGTATAA
>CALMNJ010000468.1 GCA_937868675.1 uncultured Bacteroidota bacterium
ACCATATTATATAGCTAATAATTGCTACAAAATGTAGCAAGTTGAAAAGTTTGTAACGGCATAAGGATCAGTTGTTTATATTAAACCAAGCAACCTTCTTTAATAGGGGTTCTAAAATTGGGTAGATCAGATAAGTGAGATTAGAAGCGAACAGACTGGATCTTACGACCTCTGCTGCGTGTGTAACGTGATTTGATGGCAATGCCATAAGTTATATTCACAGTAAAGAAAGAGTCTTTATTGTTAGGATTACCGCGGGGCGCCTTGTTAACTGGATTACCACTTGCATCCAGGCCCTGCCAGCCATAATTCTTATACATATTATCGGGCTGGTTTAACAGTTCAGGGTTTCGGTTCGATAGAGCGTAGGCCAATGCACTTGGGAGTTCTGAGGGTGATTTATAAGTCGTGGAAACATCATCCAGATAATCGCTGTTTGTATAACGCCAGTTCACTTCCAAACCAATTCTGTGAGCCATTCTCCGGCTGCGGCTAATAGATACATTGGCTCCAAGGCCCATCGGGATACAATAAACCACCCTGGAGTATGAAACCCCTTCGGTACGTACTGGTTGTAAGGTAACCCATTGGCCCTGATAAAGGGTTTTAGGGTTATGGTACAATACACCAATTCCAAGGAAAGAATAAATAGTTAAATACGTTCGGGCCCTGCGGTAAATACCGGTTGGTTTATCAGGGGAAAACATGAGCCAGTGAATGGTGGCTTCAACATCGTACATGTCATTCCTGAAGCTGAGGTTTCTGTAACGTCTTCCGGCATTGGCAGTCAGGGCGTCGTCGCCGGTAACACGAATGTAATTTGCTGAAGCACGCGCAAAAAATTTAGGATGAAATTTGTACTTCGCGTAACCGCTGAACGACCAGCGGGTTTTTGCAATTTTTGCGTCGAAAACAAAGGGACGAGCGGCTTTGAGTCCACCCCCAATTTCGCCAAGATAATTGGAAGTTCCCATCATTCCTCCAAATTCAAAGCGATAACCTGATTGCGCTTTAGAGAAAGCACTACAGATCATTAATAATAAAATGAACCCCGGAACTATAATTCGGCGCAAAGGCATACGAGTTAACAGACCTCAAATATATCATTTTTTGTTTAAAGCAATAATAACCACCTATTTTCTGTAATTTTTAACTTCATTCAAATAATTATTATTCAGGTATTTACCCTGCTAATTTTACGGTTGTTAATAGGCATTTCCACGCCGGATTCATTTAGAGCCGGTGTTCTCTTTAGCCATGAGCACAAAAACAGGAAAATGATCGCTGTACCCACCGGTATAACTGCCCCCACTATAAGTTCTGAAGGGATAACCTTTAAAGTTACCAAAATCGCTTTTAAGAAAGGGTTTATTAAAAACCCGCACTTTATAGTACTGCCAGGTGTCAAATTTTCCGGGGATGCAGGTGCTGTTGAGCATGATCTGGTCAAACAGGTTCCAGCTGTCCTGCCAGGCCAGGGTACCAATTCCTTCCTGATAAAGGTTTTCCATTGGGTTATAATACTGATCGTCGTGCGCCAGATGTATATCTGAGTATGTACGGATGTTTTTTTTCACACTTTCATTAACCGGATCATCATTCAGATCGCCCATAATAATCACCTTGGCTTTGGGGTTGGCACCGGTAATACTATCTGCAATATGTCTTGCCAGAGAGGCGGCGGCATTTCGGTTGGGACGACTCAGTAGTTCGCCCCCCCGCCGCGATGGCCAGTGGTTTACGAGCACACTCATCGGTTCGCCGGCAAACAAACCACTTACCACAAGTATGTCGCGCGTTTTGTGCCCGCTGTCGGTTACAAGGTTTACTTTGTAGGCAACTGCTTTTATTACTTTATAGTAAGCCGGGTTATAAATGAACGAGGGATCAACCCCACGTGCGTCGGGGCCTTCGATGTGCACAATCTGATAATTTCTTTTTTTGAGACGAGGCGAGCTTACAAGATCTTTTACCACACTTTTATTTTCTATTTCGCAAAGCCCCATAATGGCAGGGCCGTCGGGTGTAATGTCGGTAGCCATCTGCTGAATGACATCTGCGAGGTGATCAATTTTGGTTTTATATCGGGCACCGGTCCAGGCGTTGGTTCCCGCGGGAGTAAATTCCTCATCATTTTTCCATTTATCGTTTAGCGTGTCGTATAGGTTCTCAACGTTCCAGAAACCAATGGCCGCCAGATAATAGTTTTTGTTCCGGTCCAGTTTTTGTCCACAAACAGTACATATTAAATTTAACATCAGTAATACTATTAGTACAGCCCTGTTGAATTTCATAAACAAAAACAATTAAACAACGGTCGAAATTAGTGACTAAATCAAGAAGTCAACGTTAAACATATCTGAAAAACCATTACAGAATGTTAATAAAGGTATTAACTTAAATTTATTTAAAGGGTTGTAAAACTTTTTATATTTGCTTTTCCGGTCAGGTTTGACGGGAAGAAGTTAACACCCTAAAGGTAACAGACAAATCTGTTGATCCGAAACCGCTTCTGAAAATACAAGGTTCCTTCTTAAAATAATAATGATGCTGTTAAACTATTTGAAACAAAGGCAAAATACAAACTCGCTGAAGCGGTCTTTTCTCAGAGCGTTTTACGTTTGTACTTTTAGTTTGTTGTTAAGGCCTGCGGGCGCGCAAACCGATTCCACGGCCACCAACCGTGATAAACAGGATAGCACTGAAGCTGGATATAACTTGCCTATTTTCAGTACCAGCGGTGCCGACGCTGAATCTGATCAGGATCAACAGGATGTTTCCTCGTTACTTCAATCCAGTCGCGATGTATTTACGCAGTTTTCGAGCTTTCAGTTTGGTAGTGCCCGTTACCGGTTACGTGGCTATGCACCCGAGAATCAGATTGTGATGATTAATGGGGTGAATGTAAATAATCTGGAGACGGGTTTTAGCACCTGGAGTAACTGGGGAGGATTAAACGATGTAACGCGCTATATCGAAAATAAAGTGGGTGTGGTAAACAGCCGGCTTCTTTTTTCGGGCGCCGGTGGATACACAAATATTGAATCTAAGGCATCTTCTTTCAAAAAGGGTGTGCGTGTTTCGCTCGGTTTGGGTAACCGCATTTTTCGCGAACGTGTGATGTTTACCGCTTCAACAGGCATGATGAAGAATGGCTGGGCATTCACACTTTCAGGCTCAACCCGTCAAGGCAACGAGGTATATGTACCGGGTACTTATTTCAATGCCAATGCGTTTTATTTTTCGGCCGACAAACGGCTTAATGACAAGCACCTGCTGAGTTTTACCGGTTTTGTTGCTCCTGTTGAGCAGGGCCGGTCCAGTGCTGAGCAGGAGGAGGCATACCAGCTTACAGGAGATCATTATTACAACAGTTTCTGGGGATTACAGAATGGAAAAGTGAGGAACAGTTCCGTAAGCACAGTAAAAAAGCCCATGTTTATGTTGTCGCATATCTATAACATTAAACCCGAAAGCCGTCTCACCACGTCGCTGTTTTATAACTTTGGCAAATCCGGACTCACCTCGCTTAACTGGAATAATTCCCCTAATCCACGCCCCGATTATTACAGATATTTACCAAGTTACTTTTATGCCAGCGGCGATGTAACCGGTGGAAACCTGGCCGCCTATAACTGGCAAAACGATGTGAATACAAGCCAGATAAACTGGGATCGTTTAATTGCCATGAACCGGGCCAACCTTTACACCATTCCCTCTCAGGTTGGGCAGGGCAATATCAATACAAGCGAAACGCGGGCGCGCTATATTGTGGAGAACCGTATTGAAAACATGTCGAACATGGGAATAAATATGGTGTACAACACACGGGTGAAAAATGCATTTTACTCTCTGGGATTAAATGCCAATTATTTCAGGAATCATAAATACAAAATTCTTGATGACCTGTTGGGATCTACCTTCTGGCTGGATGTTGATCAGTTTGCCGAGAACCTTGGTGTGGATGAATCGTTCGCGCAAAATGACATCAGCAATCCGAACAGAAAAGTGTATGTTGGAGATAAATTCGGCTACGATTACAGTACTAATATAAGACGAACGGAAGTGTGGGGACAGGCTGAATATTCGTTTAAAAAAGTTGAACTGTATGGTAGCCTTTCTTTGAGCAATTCACAAATGTGGCGCGAAGGATATATGGCAAACGGAAAATTTCCTACCACCAGCAAGGGCATCAGCAAGAAACTTGATTTCATGAACTATGGCCTTAAGGGGGGATTCACCTACAAAATAAACGGGCGCAACTTTATTACCGGCAATGGGCTCTGGCTCACAAGGCCACCAGAAGTAAACAACGTTTTTATTTCACCGCGAGTGCGTAACGATATTGTGGACGGGTATCAAAATGAAGAAGTATTGTCGGGTGAAATAAGTTATCAGATTAAAATGCCTGACTTCAAATTCAGGTTTACGTATTACAACACTCAGATTTCGCATCAAACCTGGCTACGCACCTTTTGGAGCGATGAGTTTAATAACAATGTGAATTACATTATGACGAATGTAAACCAGAATCACAGTGGTATTGAAACGGGCGTTGAAAAAACGTTTATGGCATCGCATACCCTTATGGGTGCTTTGGGTATGGGGCAATTTGTTTATAACAACAATCCTACGGCACAGGCATGGCAGGATAACAACAACACCTCTCTTTTCACCAACAGAACGGTTTATCTGAACGGTTACCGGCTTGGCACGGGCCCTCAGGTTGTAACCGGTATCGGCTACAGGTACAACGGAAAAAAGTTTTGGTCGGTTAGTATTTATTACAACTATCTGGATCAGATTTATCTTGAACCAAACCCTGACCGACGTACCGCAGAAGCCCTCAATAAATATGTTGATACAGATCCGCAATATAAGGACATTACCGGCCAGCATCAGTTGAGACCATATTCGCTTGTCAATGCAAGCGCGTATAAATCGTTTCGCCTCATGAAAAAGTACACACTGGCATTTAACCTAACCGTAAACAATCTGCTTAATAACAAAAACATTCAGGTGGCGGGCTTCGAACAACTGCGCTGGGACTATTCGAATGTGTACCGCTTTGCAAATAAGTATTACTATATGACCGGACTAACATTTATGTTGAACGCTTCACTCACCTTCTGATGACAAAACAATTTTTACTCTCCGCCGCCTTAGTGCTATTGATGTCCACGATATGGCAGGCCTGTAAAAAAACAGCCGAAACTCCGCCTGTGAGCCACCTGGGCTGGACGCACTACACCATTGAGCAGTTAAAGACAGTAGCCACCTGCACAAACGGGTGCAGTAAACGTTTTACAAAGGATGCTTATATTACTGGTGTGGTGCTTGCCGACGAGCTAAGTGGTAATTTTTATAAAGAGGTATATATCCGCGATACATACGCCGACGGCGAGACAAATTGCGGCATGCACCTTGATTTCATGGCAAGTAAATGCAATTTTTTTATTGGC
>CALMNJ010000469.1 GCA_937868675.1 uncultured Bacteroidota bacterium
AAGGGATCAAAAAGCGATTTTGGTTTGAGGGGTAAATATTAAATTATTTAGGAAGCAGTTTGGGGGATTGATCGTAGGAAAAGAAAATGAACTTTGTTTAGTATAAATCTCCCAGCTTGTGTCTGAAATTCACTTTTTGGGCGCCCCCTCCGGGCCGGGTTGCTCCTGGCTCCCCACGTTTTGGCGTGGCTGGAGCGGTTTACCGTTAATAAAAACCATACGAATTGTCTTAAGGAAAAATTACTATTCAGACATTGCCTAAACTCCTATTATGCGGCAGCCTGTTAGCCGCAGGTGAATTGTCAATGGCTCATCAAAAACTCGGCAAGTGCTCCTTCCTTTAGCGAATAGGTTGAAACCCGTATGCGGTTCAGCGAAAATTTATCCAGCACAAAGTTCATCATCAAACACGAAATCACAATCATGTCGAAGCGCATGGGTACAAGTCCTTTAATTTTTCGTCGCTCTTCGAGTGTGGACGCAATCACTTTTTGCGAAATAAATGTATAATTTTCGGGTTTAACATGGTATTCGGTTTTTTCGGACTGAAGCGGTTCGCCGCCCAGTTCGCCGTGAATCATTTCAATAACCGAATCAAAAGCGCCCGAAGAGCCCAGTAATTCGGTTGGATTGTACCGGGCAACGGCAGGGAAGAGTGCCGCCAGCTGATGTGTGAGAAACTGAATTATGAGGGTAATTTCGGTTGATGTAATAGGATTGGAAGGTTTAAACATTTCGAGCAGGCGGGCTGCTCCGATGTTAAAACTCTGTTTCCAGAAAATTTGCTGTTTACTGGCAATAATAAACTCGGTGCTGCCACCGCCAATGTCCATAATTAACGAGGGAGAATCTGACATGTTCACGGCATCTCTTACCCCAAGATAAATAAGCATGGCTTCCTTAGCACCATCAATTACCTGTACTGCAATTCCGGTTCTTGAAAAAATGGTATCCACGAGTTCCCTGCCATTTGCTGCATCGCGCACAGCTGAAGTGGCAAAGGCCAGTGTTTTTTCAACCTGGTATTCTTTAATGGCGCTGCTAAATGCGTCAATGGCTTCAATAGCCCTGGTAAATGGCCCGGCGCCAATAAATCCTTTGTTAATAGAGCCTTCGCCAAGCTTTACGGGAGTGCGGCTATTAAACAGTTTTTTCCTTTCGTTAGCGTTTGTTTCCACAATCAAAAGGTTAAACGTATTGGTGCCGCAATCAATAACCGCAACTCTCATTTCCTAAATATAAATACTTTTTGAAGGTTGGTGCCAATTGGTTAAATTTATGTAGTGAATTCGTAGTAAAATCATCTCATGATCTTTTGAATCAACATGCTAAAAAAACTATTTTTTATTTCGTTGCTCGCTCTCGTTTATGGCACCGGTTTTTCCCAGTTAGTTTACAATAATTACATTGACGGGGCCGTTTATGTTAAATTCAGGGCTTCGGCACTTAAAAAAATAAGACTCGAAAACCCCAACAACCTGCCTGTTTCCAAAGTGGAGGGTTTAAGTGCATTAATGGCTGATTACGGAATTACAAAAGTTTACAAACCGTTTTATCAGGCCGGCGACGACGAGGTGCTGTTTAACACGCTTAAAATTGAATTTTCAAAGGCTTCGAAGGTTGAGGCTCTTATAGCCGGCCTGCGGCAGTTGCCGGGTGTGGAATATGCCGAAAAAGTAACCCTCAACAAAACTCACGCTACTCCCAACGATCCGCTTTATTCAGGACAGTTGCACCTTGCGCAGATTAATGCGCCCAATGCCTGGAATGTTTTCAATGGAACCAGTAATGGCAATTCCAATATTACGGTGGCTATAATAGACAATGCCGTTATGTGGCAGCATGTTGATTTAGTGGCCAACACATACACCAACACCGGTGAAACACCCAACAATGGAATTGATGATGATAATAACGGTTACGTGGATGACGTGAATGGCTACGATGTTACCGATCATGATAACAACGCCAATCCAACGCAAACCGCCATGCAGCATGGCACCCATTGTGCCGGTATAGCGGGTGCCCGAACCGATAATGCAACGGGTGTTGCGTCAATCGGGTGGAACGTGAAAATTATTCCCGTGAAGTGCCAAACCGACAACGGCAATCCTGGTATTGTGGCCAATGGGTTTGAGGGCATTGTGTATGCCACAAAAGCAAAAGCCAGAGTGATTTCCTGTTCGTGGGGAAACAGCGGCTCCGCTACAACCGAGCAGGCGGTTGTTAATTATGCATGGAACCGTGGCTGTATTGTAGTTGCTTCGGCCGGTAACAACGGAAATAACACTCCCAATTATCCGGGCGCCTACAACAATGTTTATTGTGTGGCCTCTGTGGATGCTGGCAACATCGCATCCGGATTTACCTGTTTTGGAACCTGGGTGGATATTTGCGCACCCGGCAATAATATTAACAGTACCCTTCCATATACGCCCAGCACTACACCATCCTACGGTCAGTTATCGGGTACCTCTATGGCCACACCCATGGTGGCAGGTTTGGCAGCGCTGATGCTATCCAAAAGCCCTAACATGACCAGGGCCAACGTACTGAACTGTATATCATCAACAGCCGTTAACATTTACACCCTTTCGGGCAACTCGTCTTACGCATCGGGTAACCAGCTGGGGGCAGGACGCATTGATGCGTTTGCCGCGATGAACTGCGCAGCAACGTTTTCGGCTACGGCTCCGCTGGCAAATTTCTATGGTTTTCCGCTTTACACATGTCCGGGTACAAACGTAAATATGTACGATAGTTCGCTTTACGCACCCACTTCATGGAACTGGACATTTCAGGGAGGTACTCCGAGCACTTCAACGCTGGCCAACCCGGTGGTGCACTGGAATTCGCCGGGAACCTATTCGGTTTCGCTCACGGTATCAAACGCCTCGGGTACAAACACGGCAACCAAAGTGTCTTACGTAAATGTGGCAGCGCCGTTGGCTTTACCATTTAGTGAAGGATTTCAGAACGCATCGTTTTTGCCTGTAAACTGGAGCCCGAACAATATTTTTAACGATGCCATTTTTTGGGAACGAAAAACCGGGCTTGGTGGCTACGGTACCAGCACTGCCTGTGCCATGTTTGATAATTTTACCTATTTTGTGGCTAACGACAGGGACGAAATGCGAAGTCCAAAATACAATCTTAGCGCCCAGTTATATGCCATGCTTCGGTTTGATGTGGCTTATGCAAAATACGATGCTGTTTTTTCCGATTCACTGGAGGTGCGATTGTCAACCGATTGTGGCAGCAACTGGACCACAATTTACCTGAAGGGCGGGAGCTCTTTTACAACGGCGCCAGATAATTCATCACTTTTTGTACCAAACGCATCCCAGTGGCGTACCGATTCGGTGAACGTTACTGCACTGGCAGCAGGGCAGGGAAATGTTATGTTTAGTTTTGTAAACCGAGGTCACTACGGGCAACCCATTTATCTCGATAATATTAATTTATTTACATCTGCTTTGGGAATAAACATTGCAAGCACGCCCACCACTTGCATTTCTGCACCGGTCAATTTTAGTAATACGGCATCCGGAAGTTCTTCCTATCAGTGGACCTTTACCGGGGGAAGTCCGTCCTCATCAACGCTTTCGGCACCAACTGT
>CALMNJ010000470.1 GCA_937868675.1 uncultured Bacteroidota bacterium
TACAATGCCTTCGTATTCCGACACCAGTTCAAGCGACCTCAGCTTCTGGTATTGTTCGGCCGAAATATCGCCACGGGCCAGCAACTCGTTTACCGTTATGTTATCCCGGTGAGCAAATAAAAACTCCACCACACCACGATTCTGGTAGAGTTGTGATAATATGTCGTTAATGTTAACTTGTAGAGCCATTCTTTGCTAAAACAAATAAATATACAATGGCGCTGCAAGGCGCTAAAACGCTGTTATCAACAAAAAAACAAGAAATTAACTTTTTAAGCGGCAATGCCCGGTTTCAGGCACTTTCAGGCGATTGGAAAAGCGGTTCCAAACTTTCAACACATGTTATATAAAACTAACAGCTTGTTGATAAATTCACTCCACTCGTATTTTTTACGCTCCGCTTTAACGTGTTGGGTAAATTCCGTTTCCTTTCCGCTTTCAAAATAATCAGCTATTCTATCCGCTATCTCCTCCACCGAATTTTCAACCACATAACCGCATAATCCGTCTTTCACAATCTCTTTGAGCCCGCCCGTGTTGGTAACCACCATCGGACGGTTGTAATAATACGCTACCATGCTCACCCCACTGTTGGTGGCGTTGCGATACGTTTGCGCTACCAGATTGCTGGCGCAGAAGTAATAACGCACCTCCTCGTTGGCAATAAATTTATTGTGCATTACCACCCTGTCTTTCAAACCCAGACGTTCTATAAGACTGTAATATGGTTCGGGATCTTCATAAAATTCTCCGGCTACCAGTAGTTTAATGCCCGCCTCCTTTATCCTCTTGCTGCCCATAGCTTCCAGCAAAATATCCAGTCCCTTATAATGCCTTATCAATCCAAAAAACAAAACCACCTTATCGTGCTCATTAAGCCCCAGCTTTTTACGCGCATCGTGCATGCTCATCGCTGTTCCGTATGTTTCGTACATGGGGTGAGGCGAGTACACTTTGTTTTGAGTGTCCGAAAATAAAGCAACATCGTTCAGCACTTTCTGACTCATGGCAATAAAGCCGTGACATCCCTTCACGAAGTACCGCGTAAAAGGCTTGTCGCCAAAACGCTTTTCGTGCGGAACAATATTATCGGTAAGCGCAAGCACTTTTGTATGCCCGCTTACCAGTCGGGCAATTGTTCCGAGCGAAGGGCCAAAAAACGGCAACCAATAACGGAACAAAATAAAATCGGGCCTTTGTTTTTTAATAAAACGCGCCACACTTAACCAGTTGAAAGGGTTCACGGTGTTGATGAGTGTGTGGATTTTTATACCCTCGGGTGTTTTGCCCGATGTTTCGAACTGACTTGAACCGGGGAACAAAAAATTGGGATACTGCAACGAGTATGAAATTATCTGGGCATCGTGCCCATGCCGCATAAGTTCGCTGCACAGGTTTTCGTTAAACTGGGCCGGACCGCCCCGCAAAGGGAAAGCAGGTCCAATAATGAATATTTTGAGTTTTTGTTTGCTCAACTCCACAAATGTAACATGTAATTTTTATTTCGTGGAGTTCATACACAGGTTGTTTCACCTTTAATCACATCCGATTTTAATTTGCAGTGCCATTACGCTGGATGGCATAATCCTAACATTCATCACTTTTATTCAAAATAAGGAGATTAAAATCAAAATTCTAAAAAATCGGTGGCTTGTGTAACAAACGTTACGTTAAAACCCCCGTGTTCGTCGCAAATTTGTATCACAAAACAAAAGGCATGAAAGCACAACAAATATATGAAGGGGTTTGGTTGACGACGCGTTCAGTATAAAATCAAAGATCACGTTTGTACAACCGCTATATTATCATCGTATTCAAAATCAAAACATAAATAATAATACTTAAAAAACATCACTATGAAATCAAACATGGGTTCTGCAGACAAGATGGTAAGGTTAATCACTGCTGCATTGATTGC
>CALMNJ010000471.1 GCA_937868675.1 uncultured Bacteroidota bacterium
TGGCCCTTGTATGGCCAGCAGTGAGGTTTGGTCGGAGATGTTTTTAATCTCCACGCCACCCGTGTTGTGTTTATTCACCCATTCCCAATCCTTGTCAATATTTCCGGCGTTCACCACCAGCATGTAGGTTTTTTCATCTATGCGGTAAACAATAAGATCATCCACAATGCCTCCGGTATTATTCGGGAAGCATGAATACTGTGCCTTGCCATCGGTTAGTGTAGCAGCATCGTTGCTGGTAATGCGCTGAATAAGATCCAGTGCGCCGGCCCCTTTGAGTATAAACTCGCCCATGTGACTGACATCAAAAACGCCTACGCTGTTGCGCACTGCTAAGTGTTCTTCGTTGAGCCCTGAATAGGAAACGGGCATGTTATATCCGGCAAAAGGAACCATTTTGGCGCCCAGCGAAATATGGAGATTGGTTAAGGAAGTTGTTTTCATGACAAATTTATGTTATCGCAAGTGGCAAAAATAAAAGAACCTCTCCTTTTGAGTGGAGAGGTTTTTGTGTTAGTTATAAACAATATTAAAGGTTCTCTAAGACCATGGCGCTTGCTCCGCCCCCGCCGTTACAAATTCCGGCAGCGCCATACCGTGCATTATTTTGCTTGAGCACATGGATGAGTGTAACCAAAATCCGGGCCCCACTGCACCCCAGAGGATGACCGAGGGAAACAGCTCCACCATTCACATTTACGCGGGAAGCGTCCAGATTCATTAATTTTGTATTGGCGAGCCCAACAACGCTGAATGCTTCATTGAGTTCGTAGAATTCAATGTCTTTCATGTTTAATCCTGCCTTTGCAACAGCCTTGGGCACCGCCACACTGGGTGTGGTTGTAAACCAGTCGGGGGCTTGTTCGGCATCAGCAAAACCTTTTATTTTGGCCAGGGGCTTAACTCCCAACGCTTCGGCTTTTTCTTTGCTCATTAACACCAGCGCGGCTGCACCATCGTTCATGGTGCTGGCATTGGCGGCAGTTACTGTTCCTTCTTTGGTGAATACCGGCTTGAGGGTGGGAATTTTTTCGAAGTTTACATTTTTATATTCTTCATCCTCGGCAAACTGTATATCGCCTTTTTTTGTTTTGACGGTGACGGGAATAATTTCTTCGTTAAATTTTCCCGCAGCCCAGGCGGCTGCCGAGCGCCTGTACGATTGAACAGCAAAGGCGTCCTGCTCTTCGCGGCTAAATTTCATTTCGCTGGCACAAATCTCGGCACAGTTGCCCATTGGATAATTGCCATACACATCAACCAAACCGTCTTTGGCAAGCCCGTCAATAAGGTTGGTGTTGCCATATTTGGCACCCCAGCGGGTAGCATCCGAATAAAATGGAACCATGCTCATGTTTTCCATGCCTCCGGCTACAACAATATCGCTGTCGCCTAGCATAATGCTTTGCGCGGCAAGGGCAACGGATTTCATTCCGCTGGCACACACCTTGTTTACAGTGGTACAGTTCACATTATCAGGGAGCCCTGCGAAACGGGCTGCCTGCCGGGCAGGAGCCTGACCCATATTGGCCTGAAGCACTGCTCCCATATACACTTCATTAACCAGTTTCGGATCAAGGTTGATTTTTTCGAGCGCTCCTTTTATAGCCGCCGCTCCAAGCCTGGTTGCCGGTATGCCGGCAAGTGTTCCTCCAAAAGAACCGATGGCAGTGCGCACTGCCGATACTATGTACACTTCTTTCATAACAAAATAAATCGGGCACAATTTAGCACTTTAATGATTAGAAACACGTTAATTGTTACAAACAGTAAAGCTTTGGCAGTGCTCATTCATAAAATAAATCGGCGCACTGTCAAAGCCTGAAGTGGTATTTTGTACTTTAGCAGCGCATGAAGGGCATCGTTATCAAATCCACGGGCAGCAGGTACCTCGTAAAAGCCGGAGATCGGGTTTATGATAGTGTGCTGAAGGGAAAACTGCGGCTCGAAGGACGGAAAACAACAAATCCGGTAGCGGTTGGCGATTTTGTTGAGCTGGAAGTGGAAAGTAGTGGCGAAACAAGCATTGTGTCCATACATCCCCGGAAAAATTACATCATTCGTAAATCCATTAACCTGAGCAAGCAGGCGCAGATTCTGGCAAGTAACATGGATCAGGCTGTGCTTATTGCAACACTGGTGTTTCCGCGTACCAGCCTGGGGTTTATTGACCGGTTTCTGGTAACCGCCGAGGCATACAGTATTCCGGCCATCATTGTTTTTAATAAATGTGATCTTTTGGACGATCACCTCCGTCAGGTTCAGCAGGCTGTTATCTCGATCTACACATCGGCGGGCTACCCATGTTACGAAGTGAGCAGCTACAACGATGCTGAAATCAAGGCGCTGATAAATGTGTTTAAAGACAAAACTACCCTGCTGACGGGCCATTCCGGCGTTGGTAAATCCACATTTACGAATGCCCTTGAGCCAGGCCTGAACCTTAAAACAGGAGAAATTTCTGCAGCACATGCAAAAGGGATGCACACCACCACCTTTGCCGAACTACATGCGTTAAATTTTGGAGGAAATATTATTGATACGCCTGGTATTAAAGAACTGGGACTTGTAGAAATGAAAAAAGAAGAAGTGGGCCACTACTTTCCGGAAATACGAAGCCGTATGCAAGGGTGCCGTTTTAATAATTGTTTACATGTAAATGAGCCCAAATGCGCTGTGCTGGCTGGTGTTGAAGCTGGTGACATAAGCCCTGAACGTTATTACAGTTACCTTGGCATACTTAACGGCGAAGAAATGGACTGGAAGGAATGGGAGATACGGTAACCATGCTGCCTTCAGCATGGTTTTAAAAACCAGTTCCGGTTTCAAGAAAATGAAGCAGTTTTTTTATTGCCAGTGCGCGGTGACTGATGGTGTTCTTAACCTCAGGCCCCAACTCTGCAAATGTACTGCGGTAGCCCCGAGGTATAAATAGCGGATCGTATCCAAATCCATTTGTACCTCTGCACTGATAGGCAATGGTGCCATTAATTTCGCCTTCAAAAAACTGTGCCGTGTCATCTTGTATAAGTGCGATAACCGTTACAAACCGCGCCTTGCGTTTTGTAATGTTTCGCAACTCGTGCAGCAACTTTTGGTTGTTTGCCTCGTCATTTTTTGGTGTAACGGCATACCGTGCGCTGTGTACACCCGGCGCCCCGTTTAGCATGTTCACTTCAAGACCGCTGTCGTCGGCAAACACTGTGAGGTTACGGCCCTGCTTTTTTAAAAATTCTGCTACGTACTGCGCTTTAAGACATGCGTTTTCTTTTATAGTGTCGCCAGGTTCCGGAATTTCCCATGTAATACCAATGTCGCTTAAGCCCAAAATGGTGTATTGATTCCCTATCAGGGCGTTAATTTCTTGAACCTTGTTAGTGTTGGCTGATGCAAAAACGATTTTCATGTTATCTTGGGCTGGCCGGTGTCATAGTGCGGATATAAAAAATACCATCAACACATTGCTCCCAGGCCGCCTTTATATTGTTTCCCCCGTCTATTTTTCCGTAAACATATGCCGGATTGATTCCAGCTTTAAACTCTTTTAAAGAAACAAACTGATATTCTTTATCGTTTTTGCCGAATGCCGATTCAACGCTGTTCTTTTTGGTAGCAGGGATTTTGTATTTCATGTTGCCCTGATAATTCCCACTGCCAGCGTGGGATGTAAAGCCAATGAAGCAGGCCGGTGGGTTGGCGGGATTTTGAAGATATACAGCACCGGTAGACACTTCCCTGCTTTTTTTACTGTAGGCCTCCTGATTATTTTTTACCATGTGCGATGAGGCCAGCCATACAATTATTTTTTCTTCAGGATACTTAACCCTTGCCAGCCATGAAAGGTTGGCACCCATCTGGCTGTTGCGTATATCAGAGGCTTTGCGGAAATTATCGAGATGATAATACATATTACACAACTCTTTGAGATTAAGAATGGTTTGCATAAAAAAATCGTCACCGCTCTGTTTCTTTTCCTTGAGTTGCATTACGATTGTGTCCAGCGAGCCCATCATTATCCCGAACGTTGCTCTGTTGTATGGAATACGGTTTTTGAAACTATATTTTGTTGTTATGTTCATAATGGTGTCGAGGCCTTTCCAGAAATGTTTTTTGTAAAAGGGCGTTTGTATATAGTAAATATCCCTGTTCAGAAAATACGCTTCCAACTCCTGTTTTACCTGTTGCCTGTAAAGCTCCTTGTTCATTTGAGGATCAATGCCACACAGCTTCATTATGGGGTTTTGTACGATGTATTGCCGCAAGGGTGTGCATTGGGCGCTGCCAAACCAAATGGGCGAGGTGTTGTTGAGTATTAAAGTATCAACACGCTGCATGTTTATCTCCTGAAGGTCGGCAATGCGTGTAAGAGAATAAAAATCATCCTCAAACGCCAGTACATTAAAGCCCTTTACTTCGTGCAGATATCTTACAAGTCGGCTCTTGGCCTCAAAACAGGCCCCATCGCCGTGCCACATTTCGCCTAAAAAAACCACGCGGCTGTTGGCTACTGTTTCGCCTATACGTTTAAGATCATTGTATGCCGTATCTTCAAAGCGAATTGATTTTACTTCTGCGGCATTTGCCAGTATGTAATCGAATAAGCGGGTTTGCCCTGCAGCCTGAATCGAAACCAGGCTCCATGCCACAAAGATGATCGTGCGGTAGAGCATCGTTATTTTCTGAGTTCAAAATTAGAGCCAAGGTACACCTTGCGCACCATTTCGTCATTGGCCAGATCGTCGGCGGTGCCGCTTTTTATTACGCTGCCGGCATACAGAAGGTAAGCCCGGTCGGTAATGCTCAATGTTTCATGAACGTTGTGGTCGGTAATTAATATGCCGATGTTTTTGTCTTTGAGCTTCCTTACTACGGTCTGGATGTCTTCAACGGCGATTGGATCTACGCCCGCAAACGGCTCATCGAGTAAAATAAATTTTGGATCTGTGGCCAGGGCCCTTGCTATTTCGGTTCGGCGTCTTTCGCCCCCGCTTAGCTGGTCGCCTAGGTTTTTACGCACATGCTGCAATCCAAATTCATCGAGCAGCGATTCCGCCTTCATGTGCCGTTCCTTTTTGGTAAGCCGGGTCATCTCGAGTATGGCGTACAGATTGTCTTCAATACTTAATTTTCTAAACACCGAAGCCTCCTGGGGCAAATACCCAATGCCAAGCTGGGCGCGCCGGTACATGGGCTCGCCGGTAATTTCCATGTCGTCCAGAAATATTTTTCCGCTGTTTGGTTTCACCATCCCAACAATCATGTAAAACGAGGTTGTTTTGCCGGCGCCATTGGGCCCCAGCAGCCCCACAATCTCGCCCTGCGCAACCTGCACCGACACGTTGTTTGCAACAGTCCTCGATTTGTATTTTTTAACCAGGTTTTCGCTTCTTAAGATCATGGTGATGTTTCTTGTTTTTTTGTGGCTAATAATTTACAGTGCGATCTGGAATCCAAATTTAAGGCCAAAATTATCAATTGCCCTCGGAAGCTGGTAATTCAAGCGCCAGAAGGCATCAACCCTGAATAGTTTAAAAATGTTCTCCACGCCAAGGCTTGCCTCGGCATAGGGGCCTTTGCTCAGTGATTTAAGACTGGAGGGAAAAATAAGTGTATTACGGTTGGCGTCGCGCACCGAGCCCCATACTGTTTTAATGGTTGCCACCTCACGCCACTTTAATTTTCGCACCAGCGGTAGTTTGTTAAGCAGCAAGCCTTCGAAATGATGATAAACCCCGAGGCTCACAAACTGATCGCTTACAAACTCGTAGTACTTCATCAAGTTAAACGCCAGTTCGTCGTAAATGTAGGTTTCGTTGCCCCCATGAAGTTCCATTATCGGATAGGCCACTGTTCCCCAGATTTTTCCGGCTTCAATGGTGTAATCCGTATAGCCAAGTATAGGCGTTATGCGTATCCTGTCGCTTACATTCAGCACCAGTTTGTGGTAATCGTATTCGCCCTTAAATGCGTTGCGTAACGATTTTGCGTAATTTACCTGTACTACCGGGTAGCGCGTGCCCAGTGAGGCTCGCTGAAAACCTTCGCTCACGTATTTTTCTTTCCAGGCAAAGCGAACATTGAGGCGAACCTCCGTATTATTAATGTTTTCTTTCTGCGCCTCAACCCCTTCGCGATTAATGTAGAGGTAGCGGTTGGTGCCCAGCGGGGTAAACTCGCGGCCCACCATGGTGATTTTAGAAATTAGTCCTGGAAACCACTCCCGCTCGTAATAGGCCTGGGTGCTGGCCACACGGGTAAGATTGGTAAGCGGGCTGATCCGGAAAAAGGAAGCCAGAACGTTATCCTGGGAGAACCCATTGGTGCTTTGTCCCAAAATTTCGTAATCGTTACGGTAATTCATGCCTACAATTTGCCGGTTGGGCTTTTTTGAAATAAAGGATTTAAATCCGAGGCCGTATTTCCATTTTTCGTCGTTAACGCCATAGGCCACGTAGCCATTAAGTTCATACCATGTGCTGAATTTCTGACTGGTACGCCCGCCAAATCTTAAGCGTGGCCCTTCAACCCGATTGTATGAAAGCAGGTTGTAATAGGGTCCTATTTCAAAATTATTTACTTGTTTATAGCCCACAAAAATGAGCTGGAAAATATCCACCCATGTTTTGTAAACCGGCAACGACTGGATGGTGTCAATCATTTTAAAAATTTTCTTTTCGCGCTGTGTAAGGCTGTCGTGGCGGTTCTCGTTCCAAAAGTCATCCGATTTTTTAGTGGCGTCTTCGTTCACTTCGATCTTATCGGCAAACTCGTAAAACTTATCGTCGCGGGGTTTGTTAAGCACTATTTTCCGGTAGGATGTTGTTTTCCTTCCGTAAAAGCCAATGGCCTTTTTGGTTGGAGCAAAGTCTATCACCAGCCTGTCTTTTGTCAGCATCCAGGTGCTATCAGTGTAAAGGTATTCCTGTATGACATTGGCGGTATTAATAAAGTTGATGTTGGCGTCTTTGGGCAGACTCATTTCGAGGCGCTTCACCCCCCAGGTAGTGTCTGCTATCCATATATTGCCCGTGAAACTGAGCTCCTGTACGCGGCGCGGTTTGAATGTAAGGTGATAGATGTATTGATTGCCCTCAAACGCGCTGTCCTGAAGGTAGTATTTATAATAAAACAAGCCATTATCGCTGATGGGGCTGGGCATTTGTTTGTTGGCAATAATGACGTTGTTATCGTACACATTAACATTTTGATACATATCCCCCAGAACCTGCGATACGCTTGAGTTTTCGAGCCCGGTTATTTTGCTGGCAACCACCACTTCTTTTTTGCGCTGAGGGTTGCTTTTGTAATAAATATTGGATAGCGATTCGATAATAAAAAATGGCAGCGATGGTTTTTCCCCGTTAAAAGAACTGTCCACGTTATCAAACACAAACGCAATGGGTTTTAATACTTTTTTGTTGTGCATTTCCTTGGGAATGCGCGTCAGATCGAACTCAATTTTATTGTATGCCTCATACTCAAAAGCCTTCAGGTTGTTGCGATTATTTACGGGCTTGTTGCGTATGGCATTGCGAACAATCCGGTGCGCCGGATTATCACCGGCATTTATCACCACCTCGTCAAGTGCCACGCCTTCATCCTGCAACGGAAAATTAAGTTCCTGCTCCTTCAGTGCTTTATTGACTGACCTTGCCATACGCTTATAACCTACATAAACTGCAATAACGGAATCGCCGGACACCGGAGAATTAATCACATAATTTCCATCGAAATCGCTTTGTGAGCCATAATTGGTGCCTTTAATTATGACCGGCACAAACGGAAGGGCTTCTTTACTGCCTGCTGCAAAAATTTTACCACTGATTTTGTACTGGCCAATTGATGGCAGACATAGCATGGAGGCTATTAGTATACAAAAAGCAGCGTTTGCTCTCATAATCAAACTTCTAAAAGTACAAAAAAGTAAATTGTGTTATTTTCACTTAATGTCAAATACAAATCACTTGTTTAAATGCTTAATCAAAACTTTGTGTCAATGTATTG
>CALMNJ010000472.1 GCA_937868675.1 uncultured Bacteroidota bacterium
TCATTGATCTGATCCATGATGAGTTGCTCCACGTCTTCAAGTTTTTGTCCCTCCTTGGGCTCGCCCACACAAGCCAATATGCTATAGTCTTTCAGGGTATAAAAAAAGTTGGCCGACGAAAGCACCTTTTGCGCCTGGTTAAGATTAAGATCCATGAGGCCTGCGGTACCGTTTGAGAGCAGGGCCGAGAGCAGGGTAGCCATGTCGGCATCGCGGCTGCCATCACCGGCAAGACGTCAGGCCATGGCCACACTGGCCGGGTTGGGCCCCACCACTTCCTTCACTATTTTTTGTGTGATGGCAGCTTCGGGTGCGGCATTGTATTTTTCGACGGGTTTTGCCTGTAAGGAGCCGAAATGTTTTTCAATCTGTCCAATAACTACTTCAGGAATAAAATCGCCGCTCATGATAATAGCCATGTTATTTGGCACGTAATGTTTGTTGTAGTATTTGTTTATTTCAACCATCGAAGGGTTTTTAAGATGTTCAATGGTACCAATGGTGGTTTGTGTGCCATAGGTGTGATTTTTAAACAGGCCCGAAAAAATGGCTTCCCAGGTTTTGTTGTCGTCACTGTCAAGTCCGCGGTTTTTCTCTTCGTACACCGCCTCCAGTTCGGTATGGAAAAGGCGCAGTACGGGTTTGCGGAAACGCTCGGCTTCAATTTTAAGCCAGTTCTCTACCTGATTGCTCGGAATTTCGTTTACGTAAACAGTCTGATCAAACGAGGTAAACGCATTGGTGCCGTCGGCACCAATACCGGCCAGCATTTTGTCGTACTCGTTGGCAATGGCATATTTGGCAGCCACGCTGCTGATGCTGTCAATCTGATGGTATATCTTTTTACGCTGCGCGTCGTCTTTTGTTTTACGATAGGTTTCAAATAAATCTTCAATTTTTTTTATTTCTACGCTTTCTTTTGCGTAGTTTTTGGTGCCATATACATCGCTGCCTTTAAATACCATGTGCTCGAGGTAGTGTGCCAAACCTGTGGCATCGGCGGGGTCGTTTTTACTTCCTGCTTTTACGGCAATAAAGGTTTGTATGCGCGGCGCATTTTTATAAACAGAAAGGTACACTTTGAGCCCGTTGCTGAGCGTGTATATACGCACATTCATGGGGTCGTTGAGTGCGAATTCGTAGTTACGGATGTTTTTTGTGTCGAGCGCGGGCAGGGGATTCCCCATGGATTTACCGGGCTTGCCCTGAGAGGCCATGGCAATAGGAATGGCCAAAGCGAGGATAAAAGGATATATTTTTTTAGTCATAATTAATAGTCTATTTCTAAATCGAATTTCTTTTTAAGCTCCAGAAGAGCCGGGTTTTTTTCCGACATGGCTTTAAAAATATCGGCGGGTTTATACGCTCTGGCCTGCATTTCGGTGCGGGTCAGTTGTATATCGAGCGTGATACTGTAGTTTTGCAGGCCGCTGCGCAAATCGTCCACAAAATTCTGCTTAATAAGCTGCAGCTGCTCGCGCTGGGTTTCGTTTTGTACATAAAGCACCAGGGTGTTGTCGTTCAGGGCGGCTTCGGCAGTTTTAAAAATAGTTGCAACCTGCCTCGACCCCTGATTCATTTTTATTTCGGCGTAGCTGCTCAAAAAAGCTTTTATCGTTTCAAGATCGAGCGCTTTGTCGGCCCTTGTATCGGGTTGTTGCTGCATGGCCTGTGCAGGTAGCGGCTCGCCACCGTTGGGCTGAAAATTTCTTACTTCGTTAAGGCTGAACGACGATTTTATTTTCAGCTTGTCGAATGGAAGACTTGGTTTGCTGGCGTATTTTACTTCCGGTTCGCTTAAAACAGCCTGCTTTACTTCGCTGGCGTTGTGTTTTTCGTTTCCGGCTGTATTGAGGGGAATGTTCAGGTCATCCTTTTTTTTTTCCGCTTCTTGCGGAGCGGTAAGGAACGTGAGTTGTATAAGGGCCATTTCAACCAGCAGACGCTGGTTTTTTGCACTTTTATAGTTGACGTCGGTTTTACTGATAAGGGAAAGGCCACGGAGTAAAAAATTCTGGTTGC
>CALMNJ010000473.1 GCA_937868675.1 uncultured Bacteroidota bacterium
TCTGCTGCCCAAGCCGGGCGCTCTCGCACTCAATCATCGCCACAAATCCATTTTTGATGAAAAAATGATCGTAGTGCGTGACATTTTTCGGGGCATTCGCTCATCGCTGTACCGCAGCTCATCTAACAACTACGCCGAACCACGCATTTTACACGCGCAGGCAGCCTGAAAACCCACAGGCTTCGGAGGGAGAATTCAAATAACCCTGTAAAACCCTGACTCCCTCAACGTGCCGTAACCAGCTTCCATTGAAGTTTGAAGGGCGGCGTATGTTGGCCCGTAACCCTGTAAGGTTACGGGTTTTTTATTTTATTCTTCTCTTCTATCCACATCGCCATGTATTTAGTTGCCGCATTGTTTTGATGCTTGAGCATGGCCCCCGTAAAATTACCTAACCTGTGCGCTTTCAGGTTTTGTGAAACTGTCTTAATCTTATCAATGAGCAAAAGGGTATGTTTTGGCGTATCAAAAATATCGGTAAGAATTTTTAATCCATTTTGGACCGCCTCTTCCCAGGTTTTTTTTTCATTGAATAATTTTACGGCCATATCAACAAATGACTCGTCACCACTGCAGATAGCTCCAGCCCACTCATGGTTGCCATACATCGCTTCGGCGCCAACCCATGTTGTAACCGATGGGGTATGAGCTATCATAGCCTCCAGCAACTTCCCTTTCATGCCCGCACCAAATCTAAGTGGAGCCAGACAAACCCTAGCATTTAACATCACCTGCATGGCATTTTCAGCTCTCCCCATAACCAAAAAGCCCTGAGCCGGTGCGTTAAGCTCATAAACTTTCTCACTTGCATACGCACCATAAATATGCAGTTTAGCATCCGGTATTTGCTGACGAATAAGTGGCCAAATTTTTGTTTTCAGTTGCAGCACAGCATCCCAGTTTGGAGCATGCAAAAAATTACCAATACTAATGAAGTAATCCCGTTCCTCATACCGTGGAATTTGCAACCTTTTGCGCTGTTCCGATGACTCAGGCAAAAACGGTGTATAATGCAAGATGTCCTCCGGAACCTTAAAAACCTGGGTGAGCAGTTTCATTTCCTCCAAAGAAATCATTACCGAAATATCGCATCGGTAAATGGAGGCCAGTTCACGCAGCGCCACATCGCTCTCCAAAAGATCGCTGGTTTGCATTTCCCGGTTTTCTTTTAGTGCCTGATGTCTGGCCAGACGAAGGCAATGAAGATCAATTGTGTCGAGCAACTTCAATGCTTCGGGACAGAACGCATGAACACGCCAACCGAATTGTTCTTCCGTTGTAAACCGGTCGAACATTACCATATCCGGTTTAATCTGTTTTAACCAATCGTCAAAGGCCGAATCATTAATGTTTACCTGTTTGGTGTTTGCGTTATAAACAGTAAGGGAAGCGCTGTTCTCGTTGGTTGTTGCCGGCGATGCAAAAACGATTTCACAACCGTGTTTTTTGAAAACATCCATAAGCTGCAGCGTCCGGCTGCCAGCGGCCGATGAACCCGGTTCGGGCCACACTTTGCCTAAAATCAGTACGCGCTGCATTGATTAATACGTTCAATTTCCTGATTGGAGAGTTTAATCTCAATTGCCTTTAGTAGTTCATTAAGCTGTAGGCTGCTTGTTGCGCTGGCTATCGGCGCTATAATGGATGGCCTGCTCATATACCAGGCCAGGGTTATAGCGGCCGGAGTGGCTTTGTGTATGCCGGCTAACTCATCAAGCGTTTCAAGAATACTAAACCCTTTTTCGTTCATAAAACGCGACATTCCTCCGCCCCTGACGCTTTTTGACAGATCGTTTTGAGTGCGGTATTTGCCCGTAAGAAAACCGGATGCGAGCGGAAAGTAATTAATGACAGATAGTTTTTCTCGAACGCATAAGGGTTCAAGTTCGGTTTCAAACTGTTTGCGCTCTATTAAATTATAATGAGGCTGAAGCGACTGGTAGCGGGGCAAACCAAACTTCTCGGCTACTAAAAGGGATGATTCGAGGCGGGTCGCCGAAAAATTTGACGCACCAATGTACCGTATTTTTCCCTCCTTAATCAGCTGCTGATAGGCCTCCAGGGTTTCTTCGGGCGGTGTTACATCATCGTCTTTATGACTTTGGTATAAATCAATGTAGTCGGTTTGTAGCCTCCTCAGTGAAGCGTTTACTGCATTAAGGATGTATTTTTTCGAAAGTCCCAAATTCCCGTTCCCCATGTCCATCCCAACCTTGGTTGCCAAAACGACACCATTCCTGTTTTTGCGTTTCTGCATCCAGTTGCCAAGAATTGTTTCCGATTCGCCACCAGCCCCTGTGGCCCAGCGGCAGTAAATGTCGGCGGTGTCAAGGAAATTACAACCGGCGGCCAAAAAAGCATCCAGAATTTCGAATGATTGTTTTTCGTTAATGGTCCAGCCCAGCACATTGCAACCAAAGGCAAGCGGGCTCACTAACAATTCGGACGAACCAATACGGCGTTTTTGCATACCGCAAATGTACACCGCTACGGTCTAATTTTAAACTGCCATTAAACTAATGGCATTTAAAGTGCTCGAATGTCTCTTTACAGGATGAGCACAAATAATATGCCTTGCAGGCCGTGGAGCCAAACCTGCTAATAAGATCGGTTTGCTTAGAGTTGCACCGCGGGCAGCTTATGCTTTGTGCCTTTGCATCAAACAGTTTTGAGCAACTTGAATGGAGGGGCGGCGCGATGCCGTAAGCCCGCATTTTTTCTTTTGCTTCATCACTCAACCAGTCCGTGCTCCAGGCAGGAGAGTAAACCATTTTCACGTCCACTTCCTGCACACCAATATCGTTGAGCCGCTCTTTTATCTGCTGCTCTATCATTGGCATTGCGGGACAGGCTGTGTAGGTGGGTGTTATACTCACTTCGCAACGTCCTTCCTGCCATTTAATATTCCTTAAGATACCAAGTTCCTTAATGGTTATTACCGGTATTTCGGGATCAGGAATGGAGGCGATGCACGCTCGAATATCGTTCACGGATATTACCATACAGCGTCCGGGTAGGCCCTTTGCAGGTATTGCATTTCGGAAAGTATGTGCCCCAGGTTCTCAGTATGTTTTCCCTCGCGGCTTCCGGTTTGCATATAGCTGTCTTCGGGCATTTCAAGCGTGGCTTCGGCGAGTACATGTTTAACATGGTTGTACCACTGTGCCTTTACCGGTATAAGGTCGGCAGCCAAACCATCGCGCATGAGTTTCATCTCTACTTCGTCCATTTCAAACAATTCGCCGGTCCACATCCACAAATCATTTACAGCGCTTTGCATGCGCGCACGGCTTTCTGCTGTGCCATCACCCAACCGGATGGTCCCATCGGCTGCATGTTCGAGGTGCTACCGAATTTCCTTCACAGCTTTTGCGGCAATGCCTGCTATTACCACATCACGGCTTTTTTCTAGCTCGGTGTACTGATAAAGTTCAAAAGCAGACACAAACAGCTGGCGGGCAATGGTGTGTGCAAAATCACCATTGGGCATTTCGGTAATAAGATGATTGTAATAATGATTTTCGGCCCGGCGGTATGCCAGTTCATCTTCGGTATGACCAGCTTCTTCAACCTGGGCGGCATAATTAAGTAAAGCCTGAGCCCTGCCAATCATATCCAATGCCATGTTTGTAATGGCCAGGTCTTCTTCAATAAATGGCGCCCTGCTGCAAAGCTCGGAAAGACGATGGCCTAGTATTAGCGCGTTATCGCCAAGGCGCAATAAATACGTGTATAATTCTTTGTTTTTCATATTAAATGTTTTTTGCGCCTTCAGGCATTACATAAAACGTTGGATGACGGTATATTTTTTCGTTGGCAGGATCAAACAGCATTTCCTTATCATCGGGGTTTGAAGCATTAATGTACTTGGATGCAACAACCCAGAGGCTTGTTCCTTCGCCACGCCTGGTGTAGGTGTCGCGTGCGTTTTGCATGGCCATTTTAATGTCTGATGCGTGTATACTGCCTGCATGTATGTAAGGTTGGCCTGATTTGCTTTGTATAAAAACCTCCCAAAGGTCCAGTTGTGTGTCGTTCGTTTTCATGTTACATTTTATTTTTAGTGCGCCGTGGTTTTAGTTTGGTTAACCAATGTTGATCGGTTCATGTTTATGCATGTTTCAAAACCACATGCATTATATTATTACTCTGGCGCGGATTTTAATTTTCTCTTAAACTACTTCCAGCGATTTTCGCTTCGCCTGTTTTGCTTTATATGCCTCGGCTGCTTCGCGCACCCATGCACCTTCGTTGTGGAACTTGAGATGATGCGCCATGCGTTGTTTGTTGCAGGGGCCGTGGCCGGCAATAACTCTGTAAAACTCGTCCCAGTTAATAGGCCCGATTTTATAATGGCCGCTTGCCTCATCAAGTTTTGCATCTTTATCGGGCACTGTTAAACCAATAAGCTCGGCCTGAGGGATGGTTTTATCAATAAACTTCTGGCGCAGCTCGTCGTTGGTTTCGCGCTTTATTTTCCATTTCACAGCATCACCGGAGTGTGGTGAATCTGAATCGTGCGGACCAAACATCATGAGGGCGGGCCACCACCAGCGGTTCATAGCATCCTGTGCCATGGCCTGCTGATCTTTTGTTCCACGCATCATTTTGGCCATAATTTCGTATCCCTGCCTTTGATGGAAACTTTCTTCTTTGCAGATACGCACCATGGCACGGCTGTAGGGGCCATACGATGTACGCTGCAGAGACACCTGATTAACAATGGCCGCACCATCAACAAGCCAGCCAATGGCGCCAATATCGGCCCAGTTGAGCGCCGGGTAATTAAAGATGTTTGAATATTTGGCTTTACCGCTGTGCAACTGCTCAATCAGTTCGGTGCGCGATATACCCAGTGTTTCGGCGGCGCTGTAAAGATAAAGTCCGTGACCGCCTTCGTCCTGAATTTTGGCCAGTAGAATTTGTTTGGAGCGCAGGCTTGGAGCGCGGGTTATCCAGTTACCTTCGGGTTGCATCCCAATTACTTCGGAATGCGCGTGCTGCGATATCTGCCGTATAAGATGGCGGCGATACCCTTCGGGCATATAATCGCGCGCTTCAACGTGTTCGCCCTTATCTATGCGACTCTGAAACGCCGCATCGTTGTGTTCATTGTGCATAATCAAACAATTTTTTGATAAAAGTAGGCGGCACCCTACTCAGTTTAAATGATTTATATCAGGAAGGGGCTTTGAGTTTAATCACCTTTGTGGCATTGGTACAACAATAACTTTGAAAAAAATATGATTTCATGGCTTCAAACATGGGAAATACAGACAAGGTTATCAGGCTGATAATTGCTGTCGTTATAGGTGCGCTTTATATGCTTAATATTATCGGAGGAACCTTTGGCATCATTTTGCTGATACTGGGCCTTGTGTTCGCCCTCACCTCATTTATCGGATTCTGCCCGCTGTATTTGCCTTTTGGTATCAGCACGCGAAAAAAAAACAACACTGCCAGATAACATGTTAGTGTATGAATAGTGCTGTTAATGAAAAAATAAGCTGTTACCATTGTGGTGAAGACTGCGATGATACTCACATCCATTCAAGCGATAAACATTTTTGCTGCGAAGGCTGCAAAATGGTTTATGAAATCATCAACAAAAACGGGTTGTGCGATTATTATACCCTGAGTGAGAATCCGGGTCTTAATCAAAAAATCAAAGTGAGGGAAGGTAAATTCGCTTTTCTGGATAATACCCAGGTTGAAGAAAAACTGGTACATTTTGTAAACGGAAACCAGAAACACGTTACATTTTATTTACCCCAGGTTCACTGCAGTTCATGCATTTGGTTGCTCGAACACTTAGGCACACTGAACAAAGGTGTTATCAGCTCGCAGGTTAATTTTCTTAAGAAAGAAGTGACCATTGTAGTCGATCTCCAAAAAACAGGACTCAAGGATCTGGCTATACTCCTTACCAGCATTGGTTACGAGCCACATATCAGTCTCAATGATATGCAGGGTAGTAAAATCAGGAAGTATGACCGCAGCCGCATTTACAAAATTGGAGTTGCGGGGTTCTGTTTTGGCAATATCATGCTGCTGAGCTTTCCTGAATACTTTTCGTCGGGCGACATTGAGGAAAGCAGCCTGAAAACACTGTTCAGTTTTTTAAACCTGGGCTTATCTCTCCCGGTATTTTTATACAGCGCATCCGAATTTTTCGTTTCGGCATGGAAGAGTTTAAGGAAAAAGTTTCTGAACATTGATGCGCCCATTGCTCTGGCAATACTCATTACCTTTGGTCGCAGTGTTTATGAAATAAGCACCTTCACGGGGGCCGGTTATCTCGATTCGATGAGCGGCATTGTATTTTTCATGTTGCTCGGTCGTTTTTTTCAGGACAAAACATATCAAACTCTTTCTTTCGATCGCGATTATACTTCTTATTTTCCACTCGGCGTTACAGTTATCAGCGATCAGGGCGATGAAAAACAGGTGCCGGTATCCGATATTCGCAAAGGCGACCGCATAAAAATTCACAGTAACGAGATTGTTCCGGCCGACGGCATCTTGTTTATGGGGCAGGCCAGTATTGATTACAGCTTTGTTACCGGCGAGTCGCTCCCGGTTGAAAAAGGAATTGGTGAAATAATCTATGCCGGCGGACGACAGGAAGGCGGGGCCATAGAGCTTGAAGTGGTAAAGGAGGTCTCGCAAAGCTACCTTACACAGCTATGGAACAACGAGGCATTTGAACGCCGTGGCAGCGAAAAAAAGGTTTCGTTTGTGCATGCAGTAAGCCGCTATTTTACCTATGCACTCTTTACTATTGCCATTATTACAGGTATTTACTGGGGAATGCATAACAGCAGCAATACCTGGAATGCCGTAACAGCCATCCTCATTGTGGCCTGTCCGTGCGCTTTACTTCTTTCCGCTACATTCACAAACGGCAACATGCTTTCTATACTTCAGAAATCAGGACTTTATGTAAAGAACTCTAATGTGCTCGAAAATTTATCGGAAGCCGACACCGTGGTATTTGACAAAACAGGTACAATCAGTCTTCAGGGCGAAGCCGGAGTTCATTTCGCAGGAAGCCATCTAAGCGACTATGAGGAGCAAATTATCCGCTCGCTGGCAAGTCAGAGCAACCATCCTTTGAGTAAAGCCATTGTTTCATTTATGCCGTTGCGAAAAACACTGCACGTTAAAAATTATGTGGAAGAGCGCGGAAAAGGCAGCAGTGCGCTGGTAAACGGAGAAAGGGTAAAGCTCGGTTCGGCCGAATTTGTAACCGGAAGAGAGCATCAGGTAAGCGACGGCAGCAAAGTTTATGTTTCGGTAAACGATACAATTTTGGGATGTTATGTAATCCGTACCAGATATCGGGATGAACTTGAAAAAGTAGTAGCTCTACTTAAACAAAAATATAAGCTCGCCGTTATCTCCGGCGATAATAATTCGGAGGAGTTTAAACTTCGACAGATTTTTGGCGAGAGTGTTGATATCCGCTTTAATCAATTGCCGCAGGACAAGCTTAACTTCATAAAGACCCTTCAGGAAAAAGGCCATAAGGTGATTATGGTTGGTGATGGCTTGAATGATGCAGGAGCGCTGCAACAAAGCAATGCTGGAATTGCCATCTCTGACGACATCAATAACTTTTCGCCGGGTTGCGATGCCATATTGGACGGGAAAGCATTTGCAAGCCTGCATCGTTTGCTCGATTTTTCCGGAAAAGAAAAGCAGGTAATCTATGGCAGTTTTATCATCTCTATTCTTTACAATATAGTTGGGCTATTTTTTGCAGTTCAGGGAGGGCTCTCGCCGGTAATCGCGGCAATACTAATGCCTATCAGCTCGGCCAGTATTATGATTTATACTACCGGAATGAGTACGCTGTTTGGCAGAAAACTGAAAAAGCTGGCCCGATAAAATTAACGAGATTGTTATACGTAATCCCCAAATTGAAATAATATCTGACCTCCAGGTTTACATAAAAATAACTAAAACACTTTTTATGTAACAAATGTTACTGTTCAAACTGGAGTTTATTTGCACATTTGTACTATGATTCTGAATTTTATTCTTCGTCATAAAGCCCGGCTCTTTTTTGTCGTTCTGGGGGCACTGGCCGGATACGCGTATTATTATTTTATCGGGTGCTCAAATGGATCATGTATGATCGCTTCAAATCCTAAAGTAAGTGTACCATACTTCGCTGTTCTTGGGTATTTAATCGGAGGCATCTTCTTAAAAAGCTGATTATGAAAGTAACTGAAACCATCTATTCCACTGTGCTGAATAAATGTCCCCGTTGTCACAAGGGAGATGTATTTATAGAGAAAAATCCTTACAAACTGGATAAGATTTTTAAACTAAATGAGCGCTGCCCGCATTGTGACCTTAAATTTGAGAAAGAACCCAGCTTTTTTTATGGTGCCATGTATGCCTCGTATGCGCTCACAGCCGGCTGGTTTATTGTGTGGTATGTATTATACCTGACCGTACTGAGCAATATGGATACTTTGACATTCGCCATCCTGCTTGCCGTCTCGATACTGGTTTTAAGTCCGCTCACACTCAGGCTTTCACGCCTTTTGTGGCTTAATTTCTTCTTTAAATACGACAAGAGTTACAGTAATACTAAAAAAGCAGGATTGCATTAACATGTTCACTGCGCTAAAAAAAATATTAGGTCTCGGGCCGCCCGTTGATTATAAAAATCTGATCGAAAACGGAGCGCAGATTATTGATGTGCGTACCCGTGGCGAATACGCTTCGGGGCATATTATTGGAAGCGTAAACATACCGCTTAACGAACTCCAGGCAAACTTAAAAAAGATAAACCTAGAAAAAGCCGTAATCACCTGCTGCGCTAGCGGGGTAAGAAGTGCCTCAGCCAAAGCCATGCTCCAGGGTATGGGAGTTAAACAAGTTTATAATGGCGGTGGCTGGATGAGCCTGAACAGTAAACTGAGTCAATGAAAAACCTGTTGTTACATAACTGGAATGCCTGGCGCATCGTACGCCTGGGGGCCGGTTTATTTTTTACCGTTGCCGGATTTGTTGATGCCGACTGGATGCTGACAGCGGGGGGTGTGTTTTTAATTATTCATGCCTTACTTAATTTGTGTGTAACCTGTGCCGGCGGCAGTTGCCGTATCAATTACAAACATCCAATCCGGCAGAACCGGTAATCCCTGTTCTATCACCTAAAATCCTGACCTGTATCAGTAACGATGCAGCAATTTACAGTCATCTTTGTAGTATCAAAACACAGGATATGTTAAATGCGGCAATAAAGGAAATGCTTGGGTTTAATCCTTCAAATGATTACAAACAACTTATTTCAAAGGGTGCGAAGGTAATTGATGTCCGTTCGCACGGCGAATTTTCGGAGGGACATCTGAAACAGGCCATAAACATCCCCCTTGATGAGTTGCCGTTCAGGATGGATACTCTTGACAGGAGCCTGACTTATATTATCTGCTGTGGAAATGGGTTCAGAAGCGCTTCGGCCCGCAGCACGTTGCAATCCCATGGTTACCTTCATGTTATTGATGGTGGGAGCTGGATTGAGTTGAGTCACGAACTTGTTTGATACAAGTAGAACTAGATAAAGTATTTAACATGAGTCATTTCAACACCATTATTCATTCCGGTAAACCTGTACTGGTTGATTTTTTTGCTGAATGGTGCGGTCCATGCAAAACAATGGCTCCTATACTGAAGGAGACAAAAGATATGCTTGGCGATAAAGCTACCATTATTAAAGTGGATATTGACCGTAACCAACAGGCGGCGGTGGCATTTAATGTGCGCAGTGTTCCAACGCTCATCCTTTTTAAAAACGGTAACGCCGTGTGGAGACATTCGGGGGTTATACAGGCTGCTGAATTGGCCAGGGTGTTTAAACAATTTGAATAAAAAACACACAGCCTTTAACCGGATTAGCCACACAAGCTAAACTACAGGATAAGGTACCGAACTTTTTTTCAGGGCTGAGGTTAATTCCTGCTTTATACCTTCTTTAGCGGACGTTGCCTAAATTTATTACTCCAATTAATTGCGCTCAGGAATACCAAAC
>CALMNJ010000474.1 GCA_937868675.1 uncultured Bacteroidota bacterium
AAGCGTGTCGGTTTGTTTATATCCCTCATTGTTTTCGCGCGCATACCTTTGCTGATTATTTAAAGGCGTACCAATGGTAAGCATCTTTTGTACAACATCAGTAGCAGATTTACAACGTGGGCAATGTTCGGTCATGTCAGTGTTCATGAAATTTGCCCCAAGATACGTTTAAATACATCGTTGTTGCAGCAAGGTACCCTAAGTTTCTATAGATTTTTTCAATCTGAAAATCAGTCGGTTATAAAATTTTAGTGTTCTTTTTACACTAAGTACAAAAGCCTTACGAAAGAAACACCTATCTTTGTGTCATAATTACACTAAGGTATGTCGAAAACGCATCAATATAAGTTTCCTAGACCAGCTCTGACAAGCGATTGTGTTATTTTTGGATTTGATGGCGGCGAACTTAAACTGCTTTTAATAGAGCGCGAAAAAGAGCCCTTTAAAAATCGCTGGGCTCTTCCCGGCGGCTTTGTATTTCTGGACGAAACCACCGAAGAATGCGCAAAGCGTATCCTGCAGGAAAAAGCAGGCCTCAAAAACGTTTTTATTGAGCAGCTTTATACCTTTAGCGAGGTGGACCGCGATCCGCGAGAACGTATTGTTTCGGTAACGTATTACGCCCTGGTTGACAAACAGCATTACGAGCTTATTGCCGGCCGCGACACCTTGAAGGTGGAGTGGTTTGCCCTTTCTGAGCTTCCGAAACTGGCCTTCGACCACACCAAAATTGTAAAACTTGCCATCCAGCGTCTGAAAGGAAAAATAAGTTACCGGCCCATCGGTTTTGAACTGCTCAACGAAAAATTTACCCTCTCACAGTTACAGGCCCTTTATGAAGCCATTTTAGAACAACCCATTGACAAGAGGAACTTCCGCAAAAAGATACTTGGCATGGGCTTGCTGAAAGCACTCAACGAAAAAGAAAAAAATGTGGCCCATAAAGCAGCCCGCTACTACAGCTTTGATAACCGCGCGTACAGGGAATTAACTCAAAAAGGATTTCACTTTCAAATATAATATTATGAAAACCATCCAGCTTTTTGCATCGAACAAACAAGTAGAGCTTAAAAAATTTTCAGGCGGCGAATGCCATGTACGCTTTCTGGAACCTTTTTTGGAGAACGACCAGGTGAGCATACATACACGCCTCAACAGTTCGGATGATGTGATGACCCTTTGTCTGGCCGTGGATGCCTTGCGTCACTATGGCGTTCAATACATCGAGGCCTTTATTCCTTATCTCCCTTATGCCCGGCAGGACCGCGTGATGGTGAGCGGCGAGCCACTTTCTGTAAAAGTGTTTGCGCGCATCATCAATAGCCTTAAACTTAACAGGGTAACGGTGTTTGATGCGCACAGCGACGTCTCGGTGGCCCTGCTTGATAACTGTTGCAATGTAAGCAACCACGACATGGTAAACACATTTATTAAAAGTATGGGGCTAACAGATTATGTTCTCGTATCGCCCGACCTGGGTGCCTACAAAAAAGTGGACAAGCTGGCGCACAAAATAAACTATCGCAACAACATTGCCACCGGCATAAAAATCCGCGATCTGGTAAGCGGGCAAATCATAAAAAGCGATGTAATGTGTGGTGTACTTGATGGCCGTGCCTGCGTGATTGTAGACGATATCTGTGACGGCGGGCGCACCTTTATTGAACTGGCCAAAGCACTCAGGTCAAAAGGGGCCGGATTGCTTTACCTGTGTGTATCGCACGGTATTTTTAGTCACAACGCCCTTGAATGTTTACTAGAGGCCGGCTTTACACACGTGCTGAGTACAAATTCAATTTGTAACCGCACTGAAACCGAATTTTACAAACAATATAACCTATTCGAATCATGAAAAATTTAACCCGGGTGAGTAAATTCCTAAGCCTGGTACTGCGTCACAAGCCTCAGGAAATCGGCATTTTGCTGGATGCCAATGGCTGGGCAAATATTGATGAACTGATTGAAAAAAGCCGGTCAAAAGGTATTTACCTCACGTTTGACACCATCGAAGAAGTAGTACTAACCAACGACAAGCAACGCTTTGCCCTGAGCGATGACTGCTGCCGCATCAGGGCAAACCAGGGGCACAGTGTGAGCGTGGACCTTCAGCTCCTTAAAACAGAACCACCGGCATTTCTGTATCACGGCACCGTTGATAAATTCATTGACAGCATCAAAAAATCAGGGCTGCAGAAAATGAGCCGACAGCATGTTCATTTAAGTAAAGACCATGAAACCGCACATAAAGTTGGCAGCCGCCGCGGTGCCCCCGTGATACTGAAAATAAACGCGGGCCAGATGCATAACGATGGTTACGCCTTTTACTGTTCGGAAAACGGGGTGTGGCTGTGCCATGACGTGCCTGTAAAATACATTGAATTCACGGCATGAGAACCATTGTTATAGGAGACATTCACGGTGCATACCGGGCGCTGCTGCAGGTACTTGAGCGTGCCGATGTATCAGACAAAGATCATCTGATTTTTCTGGGCGACTATGTGGACGGCTGGAGCGAATCGGAAAAAGTGATTGAATTGCTGCGCGAACTGCAACTCAAGATTACCTGCACATTTATTCGTGGCAACCACGACACATGGTGCGAAACCTGGTTAAAGAGCGGGCTGGCCGATCCCGTGTGGAAGTTTCACGGTGGCGCATCTACCCTGAGCAGCTATGCACAGGTGGATGATAAAACCCGCCTGAAGCACCTTGTGTTTTTTAACCGGATGAAAGACTATTACATTGACAGCAACAATAATTTATTTATCCATGCCGGATTCACGTCCATGCACGGCCCCGAAAAAGAAGTGTATGCCTCCAATTACAGCTGGGACCGTACCCTTTGGGAAACGGCGCTGGCAATGGATCCACAGATTACTAAGGAATCGGCCTATTATCCAAAGCGCCTGAAGTGGTTCAACGAACTGTTTATTGGCCACACCCCTACCCTTAACAACGGGCAACTCACCCCCATGAATGCCGCCAACGTTTGGAACCTGGACACTGGTGCCGCCTTTTATGGCCCGCTCAGCGCCATGGACATCCACACAAAACAACTATGGCAAAGCGACCCGGTGCCAAGCCTCTACCCAGGTGAAAAAGGAAGAAACAAAGATTAATTGAACATGAAATTAGAACTCTATAGCGAACAACTTAAACGACTGCCTGCGGATGGTAAACAAATTATCGGACACATAAGCGGTCACTCCATCGTGGTTTATCAGGCTTTTAATTCAGGTATCGCCAACTATGCCATAAAACATCAAAGGTTCGGTGGCCCACATTACAGTTTCAACCGTATGTCGTGGATCAAACCCGGATTTTTGTGGATGATGCATCGTGCCGGATGGGCCGCCAAAGAACATCAGCAACAGATACTGGCCATTACATTGCCCATCGAAAAATTTAAACTGATCCTTTCTCAGGCCACGCTCTCGGCCTGCGACGGCCAGATTTACGCAACGCAGCAGGAGTGGAAACAGGAACTTGAACGCACCGAGGTAAGACTTCAGTGGGATCCCGATCACGATCCCTTTGGTATAAAACAAAACCGCCGGGCTATTCAACTTGGTCTTAAAGGCGACATACTGAAACTGTTTGCGACGCAATGGATTGAACATATTGAGGACATTACCCCTTTTGTAAAACAGGAATTTGAAAAAGTAAAAAACAACTCTATTGAAAAGTTGATGCTGCCTTATGAAGAAGTGCTAAGCATTACCGAACCCGAACTTATACACCGTTTAGGAATTAATTAAACCAAATTACTTATGAAGATTAACCCCCTTATGCTGATTGACTTTTATAAAGCCGATCATCGCCGTCAGTATCCCGAAGGCACCGAACTCGTGTATTCAAATTTTACCCCGCGCAAGTTCAGAGAAGGCGTTTCAAACGAACT
>CALMNJ010000475.1 GCA_937868675.1 uncultured Bacteroidota bacterium
GATCGAATGCCAATTTGATAAACTGGGCGATTTTAAAAACGGTTTTGCCTATTACACCAGCAACATGGTTTATGGGTTTGTTTCGGACAAAGGCCAGATTTACAAAGCCGAATTTGAATGGATATCGGACTTTAGTAACGAGCAAATAGCCATATACAAGCAAAGTAATAAATATGGACTTATAAATGGTAATGGAAAAAAACTGCTGGGTGCCGACTACGATTTAATACTTAAGGTCAGCGAAACCGTTTACATGCTCGTAAACAACACCATGTATGGTTTTTATGACACCCGTGGATGTTTTATCACCCCGATGATATATGAGTATTTAAAGGATAAGCCCGTGGAGTTTTACAGCAACGGCGTTTTTTTCAGGCTATTGAAGAAAGAAAATCAAACGATTGTTGACCACAATGGCCACGTATTGATTAATCAGGGCAATTACACCGAAATTAATTTCCCGTGCGAGGGCCTCATGCGTATTAAGAAGAAGAAACGTTACGGGTACATGGATCAAAAACAAAACATCGCCATTCCGTTTGGGTTTGAGGAGGCCGCTGACTTTTCGAAGGGCCTTGCCATTGTGAAGACAAAGGAAAAATACTCGGTAATAAACACGCAGGGCAAAGTAGTATTGAGTTCCGATAAAAAAATAGAAAAATTTGAAGCAAATTACTTTTCCATTGGAGAAGCCCCATTCACTCTTTACGATTTAAAAGGCGCTGTGGTGGCCACCGGAGTTGTAGCAGCCGCAAGGCTTAACAACGGCATGCTGGCTTTAACCTTTGAAAACGGAGAAATTAAGCTTTTAAGGGATTAGAAGACATTTCGAAAACACTAGATTGTCATGCCGAACTTGTTTCGGCATCTTAAGTAACGGTCAGGAAATTATAGTATTAGATTACAAGTTTGTTTTCGCGAGGCTACGGCCTTTGTTAACCGGCCATTAGCGCCAGCGATTGCAACGGAAGGTCCGCTTAAGGCTTTGTGTTATGTTTGTTGGGCGAAGCGGCGACCAAAGGAAGCCACTGGAGCCTTACAAACATAGCAAAGACAAGCGGGCCTGGAGTGTAAAGCGCGCCCGGGCGCCCAAAAATAATTTCCAAATAGTACCAAAAGGTTCTCTTTTACACGGCTCTGACTCTGAAGCCCACGCTATGGGGTTGCAGGGTGATTGTAAAATTTATTTTTGAGATGGCGTCTAAACATTAATTTTGTAAAAATATATTGTATGACCAACGTTCACAATTTCAGCGCCGGTCCCGGCATATTGCCACAGGAGGTTTTGAAACAGGCCGCCGAAGCCTGCATCAATTTTGATAACCTGAACCTTTCGCTGCTCGAAATATCGCACCGAAGCAAGAACTATGAAAAGGTGATGGACGAGGCGCGTGCCATGGTAAAAGAACTTTTTGAGGTGGGCGACGATTATGAGGTGATGTATCTGGGCGGTGGCGCCAGCATGCAGTTTGCCATGGTACCCTATAATCTGTTGCGCGAAACCGGCTTTGCGGCATACGTCAATACAGGCGTTTGGGCCAGCAAGGCCATTAAAGAAGCTAAGCTTATCGGTAACACAAAAGTGATTGCCTCGTCGGAGGACAAAAAATACACCTACATACCAAAAGGATACGAGATACCGGCCGATGCCGACTATCTGCACATTACCAGCAATAATACCATTTACGGAACACAGATGCATGCGTTTCCCGAATCGCCGGTGCCACTGGTTTGCGACATGAGCAGCGATATTTTCAGCCGGAAAGTGAACGCTAAGGATTTTACGCTGATATATGCCGGAGCCCAGAAAAACATGGGGCCTGCGGGCAGCACCATGATCATGGTTAAAAAAGATGCCCTGGGTAAAACGGGCCGCAAAATGCTATCCATGCTCGATTATCAGGTGCACATCAAAGGCGGTTCGATGTATAACACACCACCTGTATTTCCCATTTATGTAACACTGCTCACCCTTAAATGGCTTAAACAAAATGGCGGCATTGCCTGGATAGAGGGCGTTAATAATAAAAAGGCCTCGGCACTTTATACCGAGATTGACCGCAACAGCCTGTTTTACGGAACTACTGAGGTGGCCGACCGCAGCAAAATGAATGTGTGTTTTCTGCTTCATAATCCCGCGCTGGAGCCTGAGTTTGACAAAATGTGGAAGGAGGCAAACATCAGTGGCATACGCGGCCACCGCGACGTTGGCGGTTACCGCGCTTCGCTGTACAATGCCCTGCCGCTTGAAAGTGTGAATACGTTGGTGGAGGTGATGCAGGCCTTTGAGAAAAAGTTTGCCTAGACCCCGTCTTAAATCATTTTATTGTCATTTTCAGTACCGCGCTTCATCGAAATCATCATTTAAGATGCTGAATCAAGTTCAGCATGACCTTGGGCTATTTTTAAAAGGGCTTGCAGGGGGATATCTTGCCCCGTTGTAAGATATGATGAGGCTTCCGGACTATTTTACTGTTTTGGGTTTCCAGCGGTAGTGATCCACAATTTTTCCTTCAAATAAAAAATCCTTTAGTTTACCCTACCTGGGATAAGGCGTCCGCTGTTGACTTACATGGATGATTACCCCTGGATTGCCTGATTTTAAATTGATGAATTAAATTTATGTTTATTTGCAGGCGAAAACAAAAGTTTGATGAACCGCATTGATCGCCTATTTGGAATGATAACCCTGCTGCAATCGAGGCGTTTTGTAAGTGCCGAACGCTTTTCCGAAAAATTTGACATCAGCATTCGTACAGTTTACCGGGATATAAAGGCTTTGGTGGAGCAGGGGGTACCGGTAGGTTTTGAGCCGGGCAAGGGGTATTTTGTAACCCATGGTTATTTTTTGCCGCCCGTTTCGTTTAGTCACGACGAGGCCGCAGCGCTCATCCTGATCGAAAACATAGTGCATGCCTTTTCGGACCTGTCGGTAAAAAAGCACTATTCTTCGGCCCTGAATAAAATAAAGGCTGTTGTTCCGCAGGGTAAAAAGGAAAAACTGGAACTTTTAAGCAATGCCGTGCGTTCGCAGCATCCCGAGCGTTTTCTGGGAGGCTACGAGCGCCTTACCGAACTGCAAAATGCCGTGGTGGCAAAAACGATTGTGGAAATCCGTTACAAAAACAATAAAGAGGAAATCAGCACCCGACGCATTGAACCGATAGGTCTGGTGTTTTATGCTTTTGCCTGGCACGTTATTGCCTGGTGCCACCTGCGCCACGAGTACCGTGATTTTAAAATTGAGCGCATCCATTCGCTGAAAGACACAGGGCTCGCGTTCAGCAAAACCGCGCACATGGCGGTGGCCGATTACATTAAAACGCTTCCGGTAAATTATTAAAACGGCTTTGTTTTGGTATGCGCGCTTGTTAAGCAACCATTTATGCCTCGGCAAAGGAAGCATCGCATACTCAAAATACCTGGCTCAGTTTATAGTGCTTTCTTTTTTATGGATAAGGGATTTGCTTTGGTGGAGCGAAGAGCCGGTTTGCGTGGTAGAAACAAACAATCAGGCCAAAAATATTCCCAACGCGCCTCTCAGAAAACTACGATTTTTACGCTTGCTTACGCACATTGCCGGGCGCGCTAAAATCTTGTTTTCTGGTTTCACCTCTCATCGGCTCCTATTTTTGGCAGGCCAGCGCACGCAAAAGGTTCTTACGCGATTGCATGTAGCGATAGCACTTCCTGGTGGTTGGCCTTTGAAAAAAAGCGATAAAAATCGAAGGGGCTGGTGCGTGGAGGCTTCGCTGTTTGAGCCCAGGCGTCATTCTGAGCAGCCAGCCCTGAGTTTACCGAAGGGGAGTCGAAGAAGACGCGTGGGCGAGTTCGAAGCCTTGACTTTTTGGTTCTATCGCACCACCTCGCTCAAATGTGCTCAGCACATTTGCCGTAATCAAGCAAAAAGTACGTTTGA
>CALMNJ010000476.1 GCA_937868675.1 uncultured Bacteroidota bacterium
TGACAGTAATTCAACCACTTTATAAATCCGTCCCTTACTATCTGCAATATAAATGCGGGTTACGCCAGCGTATTCAGGTTCATTTGCGTCAGCCTCAAAAATATAATCCTTTTCCTCGCTCAGGTTTTTGAAACTGAACTTGCCATTATCTGAAGTTACCAGTTGTCTCGGATTTGTACCGTCCGCATCTTTAACGGTGATTTTCGCGTGCGACATCGGCTTTTTGTCCTGATTATACAAATAGCCATAGATCCCCATCACTAGATCAACATCCTCCACAAACATTTCGTCAATCAATTTCTTGTCGTTGCTCAGCATTTTAAACTCAAAATTGTCTTTTGCTTTTTCGAACGTCTTAACCTCTTTGCCCGATTTTGAAGCGATTGTTATTTTAGTTCCTTCCGGCAACTGCACATCGCCCTCGTCAACTGAAAGTATGTAGTTTTTATCGGACGGTATGTTTCTGAAAACGAAGTTACCATTCTCATCGGTGGTAGCCTCGTCAATCACTTCACCCAACTGGTTTTTGATTTTCACCTTAACATTTTTAAGCACTTTATCGCCCGACTTAAGTACCGCAGCAAACACCGGTTGCGCCACTTCCTCTTCCTCTACATTGCTTAACATTGACTTGTCGGTGGGCAGTACCTTGAAACTAAACTCTTCCTTGCTTTTATAAAACGACTTAATTTCCTTGCCCGATTTATTGCTCAGCGTTACTTTGGCCCCCTCTTCCAGTTTCACGTCACTTTCTTCTACCGCCAGGATATAGTTCTTGTCGCCGGGTATGTTCTTAAATGTAAAGTTACCCTTCTCGTCGGTTACCGCTTCCTCAATAACTTTTCCGCTTTCATCTACAATTTTAACCTTTACATTTTTCAGTGCCTTGTCGCCGGACTTCAGTGTACCTGCAAACAATGGCGTAGCCTCTTCTTCGTTCAACTCAGTAAGGTAACTTTTATCGGAACCAATAAGTTTATAACTGAAAGATTCCTTACTCTTGTAAAATGACTTAATTTCTTTACCTGCCTTACTGGACATGGTTATTTTAGATCCCTCCTCAAGCTGTATATCGTTTTCTTCCACCGAAACAATATAATTCATATCGCCGGGTATGTTTTTAAAAACGAAGTTACCGTTGGCGTCGGTTACTACCTCTTCAAGCACCTGTCCCTTCTCGTTCACAATCTTCATTTTTACATTACTCAGGTTTTTGTCGCCCGAGGTAAGTTTACCGGCAAACACCAGGTTATCGTCTGAATAAATATCAGGCAGTCCGTTGGGATCAACCGGCAGGTTTTTAAATGAGTAGCGGCCATTGCCCATTTTGTGACTTACACGTTGAACAACCGTGTCCTTGTCGGCAAGGAAGTAGCGCGTTTTGCCCACCAGTGTGGGATCGTCCTCTTCCAGAACAGCAAGGTATTTTTTTCCGGCACTTAAATGTTTGAACGAAAAGAAACCATTGTTGTTTGTTCGGGTACTATCTACGCGTTCCGATTTTTCATTGAGAAGCACAACCTTTTTATCCTTGGCAAAATCTTTTTTGTTCTCGGTCAAAAGCATGATACCATTAAATAAAAAAAAAAAGTTCTTGTACAGATACATGTAGATATCGTCATTACCCTTACCACCCATTCGGTTTGATGAGAAATAACCGACCGAATCATTAAAAAATGTAATGCCAAAGTCGTCGGTGCTGCTGTTTAACTCCAAACCTTCGTTGCGTTGCAGGAGCCACTTTCCGTCAACATTCTTGGCCGAATAAATATCTAGCCCTCCAAAACCGGACAATCCATTTGATGAAAAGAAAAGCACTCCATCCTTGCGGATGCTGGGAAACATTTCGTCGCCACTCGTGTTAATGTCGGGCCCCAGGTTAACTGGCGTACCCCAACCTTCGGCCGTGCGCTGGCTCATGTAAAGATCCTTCCCTCCAAAACCACCTGGCATGTTACTTGTAAAAAACATGATACTATCGTTGGGGCTGATACTGGGGTGAGCTATCGAGTATTCGTCGCTGTTAAGATTAATTGGGGTAAGATCTTTCCAGGTACGATCGTGCCCCTTGGCTGTATAAATTTTTGATTGATTTATGAATCCTTTTTTCTCAACGTTGTCAACGCGGGTAAAATACAGCGTATGGCCATCGTTGCTAATGCAGGCAGGCCCGTCGTGGAACTCAGAGTTCATGGACGTAGAAAGTGATTTGGATTTTTTCACTTCGGTGCCTATGATGTTCGATACATACATGTTCAGAAACGGCTGTCCGTCGTAATTATTCACCTCATAGTTCACAAAATCAAACGACTCACGTTCGGCCACAAACATGAGTTTGTTATTAAACACAAAAGGGCAGAACTCTGCCTTCTCGGTGTTAATGGTGGTTGTACTTTTTACCGTGTACTCGGCGGGCTGCGTGAGGTAATACTTTATTTCGTGGCAAAAACGCTGCGCCCTCCGCGCATTTTCGTCGTTGGGCGACAGTTTTATGTATGCAGCAAACTGGGCCGCCGCTTCTTCATATTTTGCATTGGTTTTTAGAACCTGTGCATAGTTGTAAAACACATCCGGCGTTACATTGTTGGCGCCTTCGGCCGAGTCGTTACGAATTGCGTTACGGTAAGCCGTTTCGGAATTAGCGTAGTCGTTTATAAAACGATAGCAGTTGGCGAGTTTTACATACGCCTCGGTACGGTTTGTTGATTTTTTTTTGCCACCCTCTTTCTTGTAGTAAGGAATCGCCTTGATGTATTCAGACTTTTCGTAAAAAGCATCACCCTTGGCTATTTGAGCCTGACCTGTGACTGAATAAAATATATAAAATGCTAAAGCGTATGTGTGTCTTTTCAGCATATAGTATTTTAGAGGAAGCGCGGGTTCACCATTCTTCCTTTGTTAGTAGAATTAAAGAAATCAAAACCGATCATCAACTCATGGCTTCCGCCCAGTTTGCTTGCGGATCCGATTCCGCTGTCGTATGAGTATGCGATTCTGGTTTTGTTATTTATGTAATATTGTATGAGTCCGCCTGGCCCGTATCCATTGCGATAAAACACACCAAGCCACATTTTTTTGTACAGAAAGAAATTAAGGTTGAAGTCCGCGCCATACGTGTCGTTAACGGTTTTAATAAGAACCGTTGGAGCAAATACAAAATCCCGGTTTAAAATAAACGACTTACCAGCGGTAATAAACAAGTGGGTCTTGAGCTTGTAAACATATTTACCTGTACCCTGTTGTGGCACATAGCTGTATATATCGGGAGCATTAAGGTGGCTTGCACTGATGCCCACAAAAAAGTCGCTGGTTTTAAGATACATGCCGCTATTGATGTCAAGAGCACCAAGATTTTGTCTGGCAAGGAATTGTACGGGAGTGCTTTCGTCGGCTTTAAAGCTTATTTCATTAAAATTGAAACGGTATTGGTTGTATCCGGCATTGAGGCCGAACGAGAGTTTTACCTTACGGTTTATTTTCAGGATATAGGCGAAGTTGCCATAAAAAGAACTCACATTGCGCGGGCCCATGCGATCGTTGATTACCGTAAGTCCAACCCCAATGTTTTTTTTAAGCAGTGGTGTATGCAAACTGAAACACATGGTTTGCGGCGCCCCCGAAAAACCTGCCCATTGCTGACGCATAGCGGCTATTGCCGCTAACCCATCGCGCCCACCCGCATAAGCAGGGTTTATGATCATTTGGTTAAATTGATACAAATTGTATTGCGGATCCTGCTGTGCCAGAGTTGAAAGGCATGAAGTAAAAAGAAGCAGGGTGAGTAGTTTTTTCATTTGTATTGTTTTAAAACGTGGCAATTTATCCCTTTGCGTATTTATTGTTTTAACTTGGTTCCTGTTGTCTGTACTCGCATCAGTTACATTGTTATCGTTTCCAGCCCAATTTTAACATATTCAGGC
>CALMNJ010000477.1 GCA_937868675.1 uncultured Bacteroidota bacterium
TCCAAAATTCATGTGCCCGTCGTTCATATCGAGGCCGGCCTGCGATCACACAATAAAAGTATGCCCGAGGAAGTAAACCGTATTATGTGCGATCACGTGAGCACCCTTTTGTTTTCACCCACAGCGAGCGGGCTCAAAAACCTGCTCAGCGAAGGCTTTAAGGACAGTAATCCGGGCCCTTACAATGCCAATAACCCTAAAGTGTATCACTGCGGCGATGTGATGTACGACAACAGCCTTTATTTTAGTGCAGTTGCCGAAAGCAAAACCGGTATTTTGCAGAAACACGGCCTCTCAGCCGGCCAGTTCATTCTGGCCACAATCCACCGAAACAACAACACCGACGAGCCGGCCCGCCTCAACGCACTTTTTAAATCACTCAACGATATTTCAATCCAGCATAATTTAAAGGTTGTTTTACCACTTCATCCCCGGACAGCTAAGTTGCTGGAAACCAATTTAAATCGGCGTAATCTTGAAGCCGTTAAGGCAAATCCAAACATGATTATTGCCCAACCAGCCTCCTTTATGGAAATGATTGCCCTCGAAAAAAACTGCCGGATAGTTATGACCGATAGCGGTGGGGTACAAAAGGAGGCCTTTTATTTTAAAAAACCATGCATTATCCTGAGGCCCGAAACAGAATGGGTAGAGTTGATTGAATGTGGGGCTGCTATTGTTACCGATGCCGACGAGGCAAGGATAAAAGCAGCATTTACGGCTCTCTCAAACAAAACAGAGTGGAACTATCCATTATTTTATGGCAATGGCAGCGCGGCCGAGTTTATTTGCGCCGAAATGTATCAACACCTGTCATGAATCAATATCATGACATTTAACTAAAAATCAGGCCATTATATTCTTTTACTAAGCCCAGCTCATAAGGGTTCACATACCGTTTGTCTTAAAATTCCTTAAAATCCCGCCTAATGTTAATAACTTAAATGTTAAAATGGAATAAATACTTGCACGGAAACATAAAAATTGAAACTTTGCACGTCGTTAAAAAGTGAATAGGATAATCACCATAATATCAATTACTTGCATGGCTTTTTTGAGCCTTAACGCAAGGCCTGTTTCACCCGACGAACGTAACAAACCCGGCGACGATAAAAAGGCTAAAAACAAGGATACAACCTGTGTTCAGCCTGCCGTTACCCTTTGCAATGATGCCGACGAAACGCCTGATACTACGTTAATTACATTCCCCAGTCATGACCTTTACGCAAGCTGGGATGTGAACCAGGCTAATCCTTATAATTTTGACGAAAGCTTTAAGTCAGACAGCGTTATTATCACTTTGGTAAAACCGGGCGACAGCGCTTTTGTAATGCCTTTTAAAGGAAACCTCACCAGTCTTTTCGGCTGGCGACGTTACCGCCCCCACTACGGTACCGATATTCAACTACGTACCGGCGAAAAAGTGGCCTGTGCCTTCGATGGTATGGTACGTTTGGCAAAATATTATTATGGATACGGTAATTGTGTTATCGTTCGTCATAACAATGGACTCGAAACGGTGTACGCCCATCTGTCCAAAATCCAGGTTGAGTCAGGACAAAAAGTAAATGCCGGTACGGTATTGGGGCTGGGGGGAAACACCGGTCACTCTTATGGCAGTCACTTACATTTTGAGATTAGGTTTCTTGGTCAAGCGCTTGATACTCAGGATTTTGTTGATTACGAAAAAGGAGATTTAAAAACCAATGAATTTGTACTCCGCAAAGCCGATGTCGAAAACAAGTACAACCTGCGTGCTCTGCATACCCGCCATAAGCGTGATTTGGGCATGATCCGCAACGCGGGTTCTGGCAAAGCTTTAAACGGTATCTATGTTGTAAAAAATGGCGATAACCTTTGGGATATTGCTTACAGGCATAAAACCACCGTTAAAAGCCTTTGCGAAAAAAACAGGCTCAGGCCCAATACCATTCTTCGTTTGGGGCAAAAGCTCAAAATATAGAGCTAACCACAATACAATGATTTAGAATTTAACGTCGCAGGAGGGCAACAGGCTTCTTAGTATTTCTATTTCTTCGCGGCTCATGGGGTTGCCCCTTAGGTCTAGTACTGAAAGGTTGTTAAGTTGCGAAATGGAATCGGGTATTTTATTTAGTTTGTTGCCCCTCAATGCGATAATTCGAAGCTTTTGTGCTTTGTAAATATCAAAGGGAATGTTGCTCAGGCCGTTATTCTCAATTACCATGACCTCCAGATTGGGCAGGTTTTCAAAGTGCTTGCTCAGCAACCGGGTGTTGGTATTCGATAAAAAAAGGTATTTCAAAGAGGCTATTTTAAATATTTCGGAGGGCAGACTGTCAAGCACACAGTTTTCAATGCTAAGCTCCTTTAATGCCCTCAGGTAACGAAGTGTATTGGGTAGTTTAAGTGTATCGTTTGTGTTGCCAATTCGTAATACCTGAAGCCGGTTAAGATAAGCAATACTGGCCGGCACACTGTCAATGACAGTATGCTGTAGCTCAAGATGCATCAGGTTAAAGTAAGACTTTAAGTTGGGTGGGAAACTTTGAAGTTTATTGTTAAAACTGCCCAGATAAACCAGATTCGTTAATTTGTCAAAGTCTTTGGGATAATCGCTTACCCCGTTGCCGTTTAATTTAAGAGCCTGTAGCTCTTTAAGTTCTCCTATGCGTGGGTACAGCGCGGAATCGCCTGCCTGGTAATTCAAGTCCAGTTTGAATACCTTTTTGGCGGTTTTTTCCTTGAAGATCACTTTAAGATCCGTTTCAACAGCGGCGTTAAAGGGACCGTATTTCTCAAAATCATTTTGTTGTGCCGTTATACTTAAACCAAGTACTGTAAACAAAACAGAACCATAAATTCGTCTCATACAGTAATATTAATTCTTTAGGTAGCCTTACAAACGGCTGGCCACAAAAAGTTATTAAAATAAACCTGTGCTTATGTAAGTTGGTTAAAACAGAGAGAATTTTATTGAATCCGGCTCCAGTGTATTTTGTACTCACCGCTGTCGGTTGGCAATACAGTTTTAAAGTCAGTGCCGTACAATTTGGTCACGGTCCAGTTGGCATTCCCGGTTTTGGCATATCTGAATGGGGTAACAAACCAATACCCGAAGAGAGAATCGTTGCCTTTTTCGGCATAAAATTTAAAATTAGTTTCATTTAAACCGAAACAATTGTCGCCACCAATAGGCAGCAGGTCAACCACGCCCTGGTCGTAATTGTCGTGTTTCTTAACTTCAAAATGCAGCGTAATAGTGTTAAGGTTAAAACTGCCGCGTGCAGCCTGGTTAAGCTTATTATAGATGCTGTTGCCGTTAAAAGTATACTCAATAATATTCCATTTGCCATCCAGACGTTCTTCGGGTGTGGCGTTCGATTTTTTTGGATCTTCCGGATATTTTAGCTCTTTTTTACAGCAGGGTAGCGATAGAAAGACCGAAGTCACTAATAAAGCTTTAAAAAATTTTGATTTTAACATATAACGTGGAGCTTCTTATAAAACAATACGATTTTGAGGCCCGATAGGTTTGGATAAATATCAATATTTCCCTTCAAACTTAAAATCGCTTTCGGGTCGCGGCCGCTGATAAGGTACAAACCGGATAGGGTATGAGTTAAGCACGAACATGCAAAGTAATTGAGTACCTGCCGGGTTCCTAAACCGCTTTTCAGAATGGATAACGGATTAAATTCTAATGAAAAGTATTAAAAACCTTCCAGCTCAATTCATATGCTTTGTTTAGCTCATCAGTCCTGAGTCCAAGATCAATTTTAGCTCTGGTGGCG
>CALMNJ010000478.1 GCA_937868675.1 uncultured Bacteroidota bacterium
TGGTTGACCTTAAAGGGCAGTATCTGAAAATAAAGGAAGAGGTTGATCGCAGTATTCAGGATGTGATAAACTCAACCTCTTTTATTAACGGCCCGGCCGTAAAGGAGTTTCAGGCCGACCTTGAAAAATATTTGTGCGCAAAACACGTAATACCATGTGCTAACGGAACTGATGCCCTGCAAATTGCCATGATGGCGCTGGGCTTGAAACCGGGTGATGAGGTTATTACTGCAAGCTTCACCTATGTGGCCACTGCTGAGGTAATTGGACTACTGGGGCTTACTCCCGTTTTGGTTGACGTAACGCCGGATACCTTTATGATTGATGTGGCCGCTGTTGAAAGAAACATCACACCCAAAACAAAAGCCGTTGTACCGGTGCACCTGTTTGGCCAATGTGCCGATATGGAAAGCATCATGGCCCTTGCAAAAAAACACAACCTCTATGTGATTGAGGATGTGGCGCAGGCCATCGGCGCGGATTATCAGTTTTCTGACGGAATTACCGCCAAAGCCGGTACCATTGGACATGTTGGGTGCACCTCGTTTTTCCCAAGCAAAAACCTTGGCTGTTATGGCGACGGTGGCGCCATGTACACAAACGACAGCGAACTGGCCGCAAAACTCAAAATGATTTCGCACCACGGCCAAAGCGTACTTTACAAACATGACGTTGTGGGCGTTAATTCTCGCCTCGATTCCATTCAGGCTGCTATATTAAAGGTAAAGTTGAAGCATTTGGATGCGTATGCAGCAGCGCGCAACACAGTTGCTGACTTTTATGACAGGGCATTTGCATCCTCGCCTAATATTATCATACCGGTTCGAACTCCTCATTCCAATCACGTGTTCCACCAATACACGATGCGCATTCAAAACATTAACCGCGATAAGTTGCGTGAACAATTGGCAGTACGCGAAATCCCGAGTATGGTTTACTATCCTATTCCGCTGCACATGCAAAAAGCTTTTGCCAGCGAACGCTATAAGCCAGGCGATTTTCCGGTAACCGAAAACCTCTGCCAGACCGTATTGTCTTTGCCAATGCACACCGAGCTGGATACCGAGACTTTACACTATATTGCAAGCCACGTTTTGGAACTAAGCACTATCTGAAATGCTTGACAGCTACAAACTCAACGATATGTTTTTTGAGGCTGATGAGCTCATCAAGCAAAACCGTATTGGCGAAGCACAAAAGATTTTGGAAAACATCATCGTGGAAGATCCCGCTTATGTAAAGGCTTATAATCATCTGGGCTGGATTTATGAAACAAAGCTGAAGGACTTTGAAAGGGCCGGACAACATTACCGCAAGGCAATTACGTTTGATCCTGGATACGATGCGGTATATTATAATTATGCCATTGTACTGTCAACGGTTAAGAAATGGAGCGAGCTTGAGGCTTTGCTGAACGACGCATTGAAAGTGCCGCACATCAATCTTTCCACCATTTACAACGAGTTTGGCATTATGCATGAAATGTGCGGAAAATATGATAAGGCAATTGACTCCTATAAAGAAGCTGTTAAATACAGCCTTGATTTAAAGAACGTTTCTATTTATAAAGACAGCATCCTGCGCTGTAAACAAAAGCAGGAAATTGATAATATATAAGCATATGAAAATTGCGGTTATTGGAACAGGTTACGTAGGATTGGTTACAGGTACATGCTTTGCGGAAGTGGGCGTGGATGTTACCTGTGTGGATATCGATCAGAAAAAAATTGATAATCTTAAAAAAGGAATATTGCCTATTTATGAGCCGGGGCTCGATGAAATGGTGGCGCGTAATGTGCAAAAGAACCGCCTTCATTTTTCGACGTCGCTCCAGGAAAGCATTGCTGACGCCGAGGTGGCATTTATTGCCGTGGGCACGCCACCCGACGAGGATGGGTCGGCCGACCTTAAATACGTGCTGGCAGTTGCCGCAGGTGTTGGTCAGCACATGAAAAGGCCCATGGTGGTTGTCACCAAATCAACAGTTCCGGTTAGCACTGCCGAAAAAGTAAGGAAAGCGGTTCAGGCCGAACTCGACAAGCGGGGAGAAAACATGAACTATTTTGTTGCGTCCAACCCGGAATTCCTTAAGGAAGGAGCGGCCATTGACGATTTTATGAAACCCGATCGTATTGTTGTTGGAACCGACAGCCCTGAAGCAGAAGATATTATGCGCAGGCTCTACAAGCCTTTTTTGCTGAATGGTCATCCCATTATTTTTATGGATATACCAAGCGCCGAAATGACAAAGTATGCTGCCAACGCCATGCTTGCTACCAAAATAAGCTTTATGAACGATGTGGCTAACCTGTACGAAATTATGGGTGCCGATGTAAACATGGTACGCAAAGGAATAGGCAGTGATGGGCGCATAGGGCCTAAATTTATTTATCCCGGCGTAGGCTATGGTGGAAGCTGCTTTCCGAAAGATGTAAAGGCGCTAATAAAAACTGCCAAAGAAAACAACTACAACATGCGAATACTTAACGCTGTTGAAGAGGTAAACGAAGCGCAGAAAGAAGTGCTGTTCAATAAAGTGCGCACGCATTTTAATAACAACCTCAAAGGAAAAACCTTTGCACTGTGGGGGCTTTCATTTAAACCAAAAACCGACGATATGCGCGAGGCGCCAAGTCTGGTGATTATTGAAAAATTGCTTAAGGCGGGAGCCTCGGTGGTGGCTTACGATCCGGTGGCAATGCATGAAGCGCAGCGCATGTTGGGCGATACCATTTCTTACACCACCGATATGTATGAAACGCTTAATAACAGCGATGCCCTGTTGATTGTGACCGAGTGGCCTGAATTCAGGTCGCCTGATTTTAATGAGATTGGAAAAAGGCTGAACACCAAGGTTATTTTTGATGGGAGAAATATCTTTGATCTCAAGGACATGAAAGCAATTGGGTTTGATTACTATTGCATCGGAATAAAAACAGGTAATTAAGGATTTATACAATACTTTGGTATGCAAAAAAGAGTTTTAATAACCGGAGCAGCCGGATTTTTGGGTTCGCATTTGTGCGACCGCTTTATTAAGGAAGGTATGCGCGTGGTGGCCATGGATAACCTTATTACCGGCGACCTTAAAAACATTGAACATCTTTTTAAACTGGAGCAGTTTGAGTTTTATCATCACGATGTCTCCAAGTTCATCCATGTTCCGGGGCAGCTCGATTATATTATGCATTTTGCATCACCAGCCAGCCCGATTGACTACCTCAAAATTCCAATTCAAACCCTCAAGGTTTCTTCACTTGGCACGCACAATGTTTTGGGCCTGGCCCGTGTAAAAAACGCGCGCGTGCTGGTTGCCTCAACCAGCGAGGTGTATGGCGACCCTCATGTGCATCCTCAAAACGAGGAGTATTGGGGAAACGTAAATCCTGTTGGTCCGCGTGGATGTTACGACGAGGCCAAACGGTTTATGGAAGCCCTAACCATGGCCTATCACGATGTTCATGGACTGCAAACACGTATTGTTCGCATTTTTAATACCTATGGCCCGCGCATGCGCCTCAACGACGGCAGGGTGCTGCCCGCATTCATTGGTCAGGCTTTGCGTGGAGAGGATCTTACCATGTTTGGCGACGGTTCGCAAACACGAAGTTTTTGTTATGTTGACGATCTGGTGGAGGGCATCTACCGCCTGTTGATGAGCGATTACCATCTGCCGGTAAACGTAGGTAATCCAAGCGAAATAACCATCAAAGAATTCGGTGAGGAAATTTTGAAATTAACCGGAGCAAAACAAAAACTTATTTCATTGCCGT
>CALMNJ010000479.1 GCA_937868675.1 uncultured Bacteroidota bacterium
TTTGGGGCATTTGTTGGGTTTATAGTGCTATTGATGGTTTCCTTTTTATCATTTAAAACCATGGAGGGATCCGATTGGATTTTTGTTTCATACAGCCGCATGTATCTGGGTATTCCGGTTTTTCTTTACCTTTTTTCAATACTACTCCCCATGCCGCGAACATTGGGCATATTACTTTGTGGCCCTGCCCTTTGCTTTAGCCTGGTAAAACTGGTAAACCTCGACAAAAGTCTGGAAGGGCAGTTTGCAAACCGTGGGGGTGTAAAACTTGTTTCGTTGCAGGAGACAAAAAGTATGGCACAGTTTTACCAGACCAGGTGCAGGGAAAACGGAGCTGGCTTTATACTTGTTTCGAGTAAATTCTGGCTCAACACCCTGGTGAATGCAGCCGGGCCCTCGTTGTACGAAGATTATCCGGAGACCATGGAAACCTGGTTCGAAAAGCGCTACTGGGTAAGGGAAAAAAACAAAAACCGGATTCTTAAAAAGTTTATTTTGCTTGCCTCTACATACGACTTTGATAAATTAATACCCCACACTTCCGAGTTCACCATTACGAGAATTGATAATTACGGTCTTTTTCTGATAGATAATAACAGGCTTAAACTGGGCGAATTTGCCGCCATGGTAGCCAGGGTAGAGCCATACCAATAGACAAAAAAAGGCCGGATAAATCCGGCCAGTGCAGTTCTTTATATCTTCAACTATTTAGTGTTCTGCAGGGGCTTTGCCTTCAGCAGGAACTTCTTCACCCTTTCCTTCGTTGGCAGGGGCCGCTTCGGTAGCTTTATCATTGGCGTTGTTTTTTACCTCGTCATTATGCTCCTGTTTATCTTCACATTCTTTATCACAACCACCTGTCTTTTCACATTTTTCGCTGCATTCCTTATCATCGCAGCAACCGTGTTTTGGATTACATAGGCTAAGAAACCCAAATACAAAAACCAGCGTTACGCAAGCCAGAATAAATGGCGTAGTAAAGGAAACCGGCTTTTTTTCGTTTGGTGAGTGATCGTGGTTGTGTGCTGACATAGTGTTTTAGTTTTAATTGCGCCAAAAATAACAGATTAATTAATTCCCTAAAAATAAAATGCGAACAATTATTCTTTAATAAATTTCATGTATGCAGGTTGGTTGCCCGACTGCAAACGCAAAACGTAAAGTCCGGGCGCAAGCGAAGCTGTATTGACTGAGGCGGCATGGCCCATTATTTCTGGGTTTACGGTACAAACCAGCTTGCCGTCCATATCCAGTATGTCAATACGAGCGGTAATGTTTTCAGAGCCCGCAATCCATAATTTTTCATGAACCGGATTGGGATACATTTGCATGGCGCTTAAATCAGCAGCCTCAGGCACTGAAGTTGCATTTCGTTTTGGGTCAAATCCGCGATAACGGGCCTGGGTTGGCGTAAAATTACCTCCAATAACCGATCCGCTTACTTCGAAAAAAGGTATTTTTGATGTTGTGGTTAACCATTGGTAACTCCTTTGATAATTAGGAAAACCCAGTTTAATGGCTGGCAACGGCGAGATACTTATTTTTGTAGTATCCATCGAATACTGGGTTGTAACTAGCCTGATGCAATTGTCGGTACCATAAGGCGTTTTTACGGTTCCCCATCCGTCAACCTTTGTAACACGATAACCGGCTTTGCTATAAGTAAACGGAATCAGGGTTGTACTTGGCGTTGTAAATTTAAAGGTGGAACTATCGTATTTTGGATACGTGAGCGGGAAATAATACAGTTCATCTTTATCTGTATAATAGCAGGGAACAGGGATACTGCTTAGCGTAAGCCCTACGCCATCGGCAATAAATGCACTGGGGCTGTTTTGTTTTTTATAAAAGCTGTAAAAGTTCGTAATTGTGATTGAGCTTGTGCCGCCAACCAGCGTATCGGCAATTTTTTCACCGTACTCGCCTGAGCTTAAAAAGAAAAAACCGTAAGGTGTTTGCAAAGACGCCTTAAAACTTCGAACCCCTTCGCTCGTGGATGTAACATTACTGAAGTCCCAGGTCATAGACGTTCCTGTTTGCTGATAGTTTCCGAGGGATGAGATTTGCACATTTGTGTACCTGAGCGTATCGCCACTTACCGGCATGTTTAAACTGCTGAGTGATATAGGGCTCTGGGCTGATGCGTGCATGCCGGCTGCTAAAAGTGCAACAAAAAATGTGCTTTTATTCATGTTTTTTATTTTTGTTACTTAAATAATTCGACCTTGTTCACGTTATTTCACTATTCAGATCATTTGACACGCAGGAGTACATACTTTTTTTTGGTGCTTATAATGTTTTACGCATACGGGCGTGCCCAAAATATCTTACTAAAGATACAAACGCCTCCCGAAAACTCCAAACTTCCTATTCCGGATCATAAAAAAAGCTTTCAATCCAGAGAGGCGGCGCTTAAAGAGCTAAGCCTGGTCTTGAGGCATTTCCAGTCGCAGGGTTACCTGCTCGCCTCCGCTGAGATTAACCAGAACGACAGCTCACATATTAGTGCCACAATAGAGCCCGGGAATCTTTTTAGCACGGCCTCCCTCAGAATGGGCAATCTGAATCCCGCTGTTGCCTCAAGGCTTGGAATCAGCGAAAGACTTTACGTGAATAAACCCTTTCGCTACAACGAAGTGATCAAGGCTTTTGAAAGAATAATTGTTTATTATGAAAATAACGGTTATCCTTTCGCTGTTGTAAATCTTGACAGTGTGATCGTAAACAATGATCGGATAAGTGCGGCACTGAACATTGAAAAGAACAAATTTTTTAAAATTGACTCCATAAAAATAACCGGCGATGCAAAAATAAACCAGGGCTTTATTTACCGTTACCTTTCGCTTAAACCAGGGATGGCTTATAATGAAGAACTCATTGCCTCCTGCTTTCAAAAACTCACCCAACTTCCTTTTGTATCACAATCCATGGGGCCGGTATCGAGGTTAACCGAAAAAACAAACAAGCTCATATTATTTCTTGATAAAAAGAACGCATCTCAGTTTGATGGTATCATTGGCGTGTTGCCCGATGCCGACACTAAAAAAACAATCCTTACCGGTGATGTAAAACTAAAAGTAGTGAACGGTGTTTTTAGAAATGGAGAAACATTTGATCTTGAATGGCGAAGACTTAAATCACAAACGCTGGATTTTAATGGCAGGATTATTTATCCGTTTATTTTTGGAACGCCGGTTGGGGCCGATTACAACATAAAAATATACCGTCGCGACACCACCTTTATTGATGTAAACAACAACCTGGGCCTGCAGTATTATTTTAAGGGATTAAATAACATTAAGGTATTTTACAAACAACGCAGCACAAATCTTATTTCAACAAGCGGCTACAGTCTTGCCACTACCCTGCCCGACTATGCCGACATTGTAACCCAGTCGTACGGCCTTGGCCTTTTGTATGAAAAACTCGATTACCGTTTTAATCCCCGGAATGGCTTTCAGGTAAATGTAAGCGGACAAACCGGCAACCGAATCATCAAAAAAAATCCGAACATCAATGAGCTGGCATACGAAAATCTGTTGCTTCGTTCAACTCAATATCAGGCAGAGGGTAATGCAGCCCTGTTTATTCCCGTTTACCGCAACAACATTCTTAAATTAGGTATGCAGGGCGCAACGGTTTTCGGCAACTCCACCGTATACCGCAACGAGCTTTTCAGGATTGGCGGACTCAAAACCCTTCGGGGTTTTGACGAGGAGAGTATTTTTGCCAGCACGTATGTAATTCCTACGGTTGAGTACCGTTTTCTGTTTTCGCAAAATTCGCATCTACTTTTATTTGCCGAAGGTGCCTGGTACGAGAACAACAGTAATCATAGCTACATGAAAGACACCCCCATGAGTTTTGGTGCCGGCATCAATTTTGAAACCAGGGCCGGAATCCTGAGTCTGAACTATGGGGTAGGAAACCAACTTGGCAATGGTTTTGATTTCAGAAGTGGCAAAATACACTTTGGGTTAACTGCCCTTTTCTGAATGGCCTTTTACCCGCTCACTGGTAATAATGGTTCACCTGATATTTTTGATCTCAGCGAAGCAGTGAGTGCAAATTGAATTATATTTGTGTGTATCCACTGTTATGATCAAAAAAATGCTTCCGGCACTGCTGCTTTTGCTCACAGGCACTGTGTTTTCGCAATCTTATTCGGGACAAAACATAAGTATGGTAAGTATCATTAGCCCGAACACGAGCACCATAACATCGCCAGTGGGCAACCAGTATTCGGGATGCTGGGGTTGGTTTCAGCAAAGCAAGAATAAAGAATACGCCATTTCGGGGGCCAGCAATGGCACTTATTTTATAGATATCAGTAATCCATCAACTCCAAGTGTAAGCGCATTTGTGAGTGGCAAACAAGGTTGTACGTGGCGTGAGCTTAAAACGTATAGTCACTATTGCTACATAGCCAGCGATGATGCCCTGCCAAACCGCTTCCAGATTGTGGACATGCAATATCTGCCAGATAGTGTTCATGTGGTGCACGACACAACAACATTGTTGCGCAGAGCACATACCCTGTGGATTGACGGAAATAAGTTATATGCCGGCGCGCCAACTTTTTCGGCAGGCTTCGCCCCAATGGCCGTTTATAGTCTGGCAACCCCTACAGCACCTGTGCTGTTAAGGCGTCTGGATCAGGATTTCAGCAACAGCGTCATTGACTATGTTCACGACATGTATGCGCGCAACGACACGATATACGCATCGGCTGGCTACAAGGGACTTTTTATTTTAAAGCACGATGTTGCCAACGACACCATTACTTTGCTTGGATCTTACACGAGTTATGCCAACGGGGGATACAATCATTCGAGCTTTTTAACTCAAAACGGAAAACACCTTTTGTTTTGCGACGAAGTACCTGAGTCGCTCCCCATTCACATGATTGATGTTCAGAACTTGGCCAATATTCAGTCGCTTGGCTCCTTTCATCCGCTACCTCATACCACACCGCATAATCCTTATTTAATCGGCAACAACTTTGCCGTTGTTTCATGTTATCAGGATGGGGTTTATATCTACGACATTTCTCAACCCGGTAACATTAAACAGGCCGGTTATTTTGATACCTACCCTCAGGGAGGAGCTAACACAGGGAATTATGGAAGCGGGGCCTACAACGGCAACTGGGGGGCTTACCCCTACCTGCCAAGCGGCCTTATTGTTGCAAGCGACATGCAAAACGGCATATTAATCCTTAATCCTGCGGCCGCTTACACCACTACCACGCTATACCCCGTAAACTACACAGCACTGTCTAAAAACCAAGCGTCCGCACAGTTTGGCTTTTTTCCAAATCCGGCAGATAAGATTATTTCCGTGTCGTGCCCCGGCGGCAAAACAACCATTGAAATCACGAATGCTATTGGACAAACTTTAATAACCAAAAGTTACGAGGGTATTATGAGCGGATACCTTAATGTGGCTGAATTACCTGAAGGCATTTACTTTCTTACGAACATCAGTAATGGCACTAAAAACACGCGTCAACTTATTGTGCGGCATGAATAAGGCCATGCGAATTATTCGTGTGGTTTTTATTTTAGCTTTATTTCATGTTGCCAGGGCACAGGCGCCGGCCAGTTATGCCGCCAGTAATTTTTCGCTGCTTTCCAACATAAATCCTGAAACAAACGCCAATGCCGATGGCGACAAGTATTCGGCATGCTGGGGCTGGTACCAGGCCTCAAAAGGAAAAGAATATGCTATTGCCTGTTCACAAAGCGGTACATACTGGGTCAATGTAACCAATCCCCTTTCGCCGGTAATCTGTGCCAAACGTGCGGGTAAATTTATTGGTGCCACCTGGCGCGAAGCTAAAACCTATCAAAACTACTGCTATGTGATAAGCGACGATCCGGGCACCAACAGCTTCCAGATATTTGACATGCAGTATTTGCCCGACAGCGTCCACAAAGTGTACGACAACGACACGCTGTTTAGCCGTGGCCACACGTTGTGGGTTGACGGCGACAAACTTTATGTGGCATCGGTTACATATAGTAACGGAAGTTATCATAACATGGCGGTTTTCAGTTTAGCCAACCCGGTGGCGCCGGTTTTGCTGCGGCGGCTCGATCAGGATTACCCATTTATAAATCAGGTACACGACATGTATGTGAGGCATGATACGGTATATGCATCGTGTGCCTACTCGGGGCTATACGTTTTTAAATTCAACAGCAGTGTCAATACATTCAGCATTTTGGGTTCGCTTACTTCATATACCGCGTCCGGCTATAATCACAGCAGCGCACTTAGCCCTGACGGAAAAACACTTGTG
>CALMNJ010000480.1 GCA_937868675.1 uncultured Bacteroidota bacterium
TGATATTAAACCAGGCATAAGGAATAATGGTATTACGACAACCCGATTACCCTGGCTGTTTTACGACTGGACTCATATTGATACAACGCTCCCCGGCGGGGTTTCGTTTGTAAGGCCTTTTACCTTTAAATACAACAGTGCCGTTACCTTTACCTGGGTCGAAAATTTTGAAGGGGCAGGTTTTAGTGTGATTAACTCCGCCAACTCCGATACGACATTTTCTATTAAATCCGCTGGTGGCGTCGAAGGCCGATACATGAGCATTCAGGGGCCCTATTCCAGTTCGGTCAATATTATACAAATTGAGTCAACCGGCGATGGATTTAAAATACCGCTTAATACCCCGAATGTGTATCTGGAGCTTAACTACAAGTGTAATGCAGATGTGCTGGTTGGAGTGTATGCCTCATCGGGCGAAGTAAAGGAAGCCCTGCATCTAAACCCGCAAAGCAACTGGAACAAGATTTACATTCAACTTGGAGGGGCAATTAATGCAAGCCCGGCCACCTCAACACACAAAGTGTTTTTCAGAATGTATAAAACAACCGATCAGCCACAACCCGAATTGTCGCTTGATAACATAAAGCTTGTGTATATACCATGAGTAAGCGGTTAACGACCATATTATATATCCTGTCCGACTTTTTATCGGCTGCTGTGGCGTGGACCATTTTTAATTATTACCGCAAAACCCAGATTGACATTCTTAAAATGGGGGAATACACCGGCCCCATACTTGATAACCGTTTCTTTGTCAGTGTTTTGTTGCTGCCCCTGGTGTGGGTGTTGGTGTATTACCTTTCGGGGTCGTACAACAATGTGCTGCGCAAATCGCGGATAAACGAGTTTGTACAAACCCTTGCCACCTCAATTATTGGCGTAACAGTGTTGTTTTTTGTACTGCTGCTTGATGATTCGGTGGTATCGTACCGGTTATACTATAAACTGTACTTTGTATTATTTATTTCGCACTTTTTTATTACTTCGGTTTTCCGTTTTATCCTTTCAACCCGCACCAACCGCCGCATTCATAAGCGCAACTTTGGTTTCAACACCATTATTATCGGCAGCAACGAGAGAGCGCTTAAAATGTTCCGCGAAATAAAAGCACTGAAGTACGGCATTGGCAATAACTTTATAGGATTTGTGCACATTGAGGGTAAAAACGGGTATTCGGAACAGCTAAAAAAAGAGTTGCCGCATCTGGGCGAATATCACAGTATCAGGCAGATTATTGAAGAGCACCAGATTGAAGAAGTAATCATTGCGCTGGAAAGCTGGGAGCATGAGTACATTAAAAACATTGTAAACGATCTTGGCGACATCGGTGTTATCATTAAGATCATTCCTGACATGTATGATATTTTAAGTGGCCATGTAAAAATGACCAGTATTCTTGGAACACCACTCATTGAAATTAAAAACCAGATTATTCCGGAGTGGCAAATATCCATGAAGCGTTTTATTGACGTGTCGGTTTCGGTAACGGTACTGGTTTGTTTTTCGTGGCTTTATCTTATTATTGGCATCATTGTAAGGCTTGGATCGCCCGGGCCCATGTTTTTCAGGCAGGAGCGTATTGGCAGGCATGGCCGGCCATTTTACATATTTAAGTACCGAACCATGCACACCGATGCCGAAAAAGAAGGCCCTGCGCTTTCGAGTGCGAGCGATCCGCGGGTTACAACATTTGGACGGTTTTTGCGCAAAGTAAGGCTCGACGAAATGCCACAGTTTGTTAATGTTATTAGAGGCGATATGAGTCTGGTGGGGCCACGCCCTGAACGAAGGTTTTATATTGATCAGATTGTGGTAAAAGCGCCGCATTACAAACACCTCCAAAAAATACGGCCAGGCATTACCAGTTGGGGCCAGGTTAAATACGGCTATGCCGAGAATGTGGAGGAAATGATTGACCGATTGAAGTTTGATATTCTGTATGTTGAAAACATGAGCCTTTTGCTTGACTTCAAAATACTGGTTCATACCATCCTCATCGTTCTTCAGGGTCGCGGCAAATAGCCATTTTTCAATTGTACTTTAAGCCGTACCTCTTATCTTTGCAATCTTATGGAGACTTTCAGGCGTTACCTGTCGCTTATTAAATTCAGTCATACTGTTTTTGCGCTTCCGTTCGCGCTTATTGGCTTTACACTGGCAATTCACACCGGCAGGGCTTCTTTTAGTGGAATGAAACTTTTGCTCGTTTTACTTTGTATGGTCTTTGCGAGGAGTGCGGCCATGGCATTTAACCGTTTTATTGACCGGCGTTTTGATGCCAGTAATCCGAGAACATCGGTTCGCGAAATTCCGGCTGGTCTTATATCGCCGCAGGCCGCCCTGGCTATGGTACTGTTTTGTTGTGCTGCATTTATTATTTGTACCTGGTTTATTAACGCCCTCTGCTTTTATCTTTCGCCGGTTGCCCTGCTGGTCATACTTGGCTACAGTTACACCAAGCGCTTCACCCCGTTATGTCATCTGGTATTGGGCGTAGGCTTGTCGCTGGCCCCCATAGGTGCATATATGGCTCTCACCGAACGCTTTGATGTGCTCCCCCTGATCTTCAGTATGGTTGTATTTTTGTGGGTTAGCGGGTTTGACATTATTTATGCCTTGCAGGACGATGAGTTTGACCGCAGCCAGAATCTTAAATCCATACCGGTGTGGCTGGGACGCAGGGCTGCGCTTCGGTTATCCACCCTGCTCCACCTTGTGGCTTCGCTTGCCGTGGCCGCGGCCTTTATCGTGGGCTCGTTCGGCTGGCTCTATTTGCTGGGAGCTTTGGTGTTTGTAGGCCTTCTCATTTATCAACACGCATTGGTCAAGCCCGATGATCTTAGCAGGGTAAATCTGGCATTTGGCACACTGAACGGGGTGGCCAGTGTTATTTTTTGTGTGTTTGTGTGCAGTGACATCTTTTTTTTAAGTTAACCGTATGTGGCTTCGCCGGATTTTAAGAACCGTATTATACCTGAGCGCTCTGCTAGGAATTACCGGGCTTTTTTGCTCGCTGATTGTGTCTGATAACGCAGCCGCATTTGTTTACGACGATCTTGAGAATATACCGGCCTGCAATGCTGCCATCGTGCTGGGAACCGCCAGAACATTATCGGATGGCCGTACCAATTTGTTTTTCGATTACCGTATGGAAGCGGCAGCCCGATTGTTTCATTCGGGTAAAGTAAAGGTGCTTATTCTTAGTGGCGACAACCGGGTAACCGATTACAACGAACCAAAAATCATGCGCAAATCGTTGCTGGCCCGTGGCGTACCCGACTCTTGTATGATTTCGGACTATGCCGGTTTGCGCACCTTTGACAGCATGGTTCGCTGCCGTGAAGTGTTCGGGCAAGACCGGATTATTGTTGTTTCACAAAAATTCCACAATGAACGCGCGGTGTACATCGGGCGCAAAAAAGGCATAGCCGCGTTTGGATATAATGCCCCCGATCCGGCTTCAACCGCTTCAAAAATAAAAATCAGCTTTCGCGAATTTTTCTCGAGGATCAAGTGTGTGATGGATATTTATCTGCTGAATACGAAGCCCCGCCATCTGGGCTCACCCATAAACATAAGGCTTACTGAAAGAACCGATAAATAGAACTTTTAGTCAGGATTAAATATTGCTACATTTAAGTTGTTTTTAATTCCTGTATACGCTTAAAAAAATAATCCTCTTCTTATCCAACAGTTATCGTGCCGACCCGCGTGCCTTGTCGTTAATGCGAATTGGGGTGGCGGCCATCGCAATCAGCGATCTTATTATCCGGGGAGCGGATATGACGGCGCACTATTCTGACGAAGGTATCTGGCAGGGGAAGTACCTCGATACATTTAACGGCAAACCAGGCTCCTGGAGTTTTCACACATTATCCGGTTCGCCACAATGGACATTTTTTTTGTTTGCTCTTCATTTCCTCTTTGCAATTCAGTTACTGCTGGGATATCGTACACTTCTCGCAAATTTTATGGTTTGGGTTTTTACTGTATCGCTCCACAACCGCAACCTTTTTGTTTTGCAGGGGGGGGATGATCTGTTAAGGCTTTTGCTTTTTTGGGGACTGTTCCTGCCCTGGAATCATTATTATTCGTTTGATTCAAAAAAGGGCCGGCTCCGCGTGGGGAAGCGATCCTTTGGCAGCATGGCGTATTTTATGCTCATTTCGTCGGTGTATTTTTTTAATGTAAATCTTAAAACCAGCAGCGACTGGCATGCCGACGGAACTGCCATTTATTATGCATTAAGTCTCGACCAATTGAGATTAAAACCATTTGGCGACATGCTTTACAATTATCCGTCGCTGATGAAATTACTCACCCATGTGGTTTACTATACTGAGTTTATAATTCCGGTACTGATA
>CALMNJ010000481.1 GCA_937868675.1 uncultured Bacteroidota bacterium
GTGCCAGCTCCGCGCGGTTGCGATCCCAGATCTGGCGGATCCTGGAACTCAGGCCGCAGCAGTGGCTCTTCCAACAGTGGAGGCGGTTCACCCAGTCCGCGTGGCGGCGGTGGTGGCGGTGGGCGCCGTTAATCTTTCTTTTATGAAATCAATTCACTTATTTGCCCTGTTGCTACTCACAACAGTAACAGTGGTTGCGCAAAACGAACAGGATGCTATGCGTTATTCTGTTATCGGCACCAACGGTGGAGGCCGCTTTACAGCCATGGGAGGTGCCTTCGGGGCATTGGGCGCCGACCTATCCTGCGGCGCTTACAATCCGGCCGGGCTGGCCCTTTTCAGAAAGGGCGAGATTAATTTCTCGGCTTCGTTGAAAACAAATAACACTAACATAAGGGCCCTTAACAGCAATAACAACGAAGGCAATAGCAGTCTTACCTTCAATCAGTTTGGCTTTGCAGCCGCCTGGAAGCCGGATGACGGGTCGGACAAACGAAATGTGCTTGCCTTTACCAACACCCAGATATTGAATCTTAACCAGAATTTCGGTTATAGCGGCTACTCCAATGGCAACACAATGGCAAAAGATATGACTGCGATTGCAAACAGCAAAGACCTGAAATCATTTAATGGATTTTATGAAGGGCTTGGTTACGGAACTTTTTTGCTTGAATATGACAGCGCATCGAACCGCTTTTTCAGTTTTTTGGATCCCAAACGTGTTATCAGGCAAACCCGCACGGTTGAAAATGCAGGACGCGTGAACGACATTAATATTTCGTTTGCCCACACCTACAAAGATGTTTTTTACTTTGGCGCCAGCCTGGGTATTCCGGTGGTGAGTTACACATCCACCACCACACATAGCGAGGCAGACGACCGCGACAGTATGCGGGTAACATTTACCAGTCAAAATACTTACACCTCCACCTATGTTGATGGTTTACCTGTTGCCTATAGCGGCCTGCTTGGATTTGACAACTTTACTTACAAAGAATATTTCAGAACATCGGGCAGTGGAGTCAATCTTAAGCTAGGTATGATTATTCGCCCAAGCGAGTTGTTCAGGTTTGGAATTTATTATCATTCGCCCACCTACTATAAACTTAATGACACGTATTACAACAGCATGAATGTGACCTTTGATGCAAAGCGCAAAGAGCCCATTTCGCAGGCTTATCCGGTAACTGATGGTGGGGGATATTTTACTTACAAAATAAACACCCCGGCAAGGCTGGGCTTAAGCATAGGTTTTATTTTCGGGCAGCGTGGCTGTATTGGCATAGATTACGAAGCGGTGGATTATAAAAAGGCCTTTCTGAAAAGCGGCAATGCTTCCGATTTTTTTGACGCCAACAATGCTATTGACAACGACTTTAGAATGGGTCAAAATATAAAAATAGGCGCTGAGCTTAACTTTAAACCCATGATGGTGCGGATTGGCTATAATATGATTGGCAGTGTTTACGGAGGGGTATTCAGCGGCAATCAGGTTAGGAACTGTGGCAGCCTTGGCGTTGGGTTCAGGAGCAAAGCAGGCTTTTACCTGGACCTGACCGTTATAGAGCAGTTTTACAGATACGACTACGTGCCATACAGGGCCCTGCCTGTGGTGATGACCGTAAACACGGTTAACTCTTCTGTATCCGCAACAGTGGGCTTTAAATTCTAATTCGCTTTGGCACTTTTTTTAAAGCCATTTAGTGCCTGAGAGGCTGTCTAAATTTGATTAAAAACGTTTGCTAAGCATGTTCTGTTTATTCGTGAAGCTGCGCCAGGGACCGAAGCGGCAG
>CALMNJ010000482.1 GCA_937868675.1 uncultured Bacteroidota bacterium
TTATTTTATCGAGCCCGGTTGCTTTAACAGGTACCTTGAGGTAATTTACTTTTACGATATTTTCTTTTAGAATAAAATTATCGATGTGGGCATTATAATAATCCTCTATTTCGGACAGTTTAATAGTGGTGTCTAAATTAGCTTCAATAATTCTGGTTGAATAGATATAGTTCACAAGTTCGCGGCGGTATGCTTCCACCTGTTTGTCTATCTCCATTTCATCTTTTTCAAGTTTACTTACAGCTTCCTGATAAAAGAGCGATTCGATGGCCCAACCCTCGATGGTTTTTTTGGCGTTAGTAACACTATCCGAGGCATTTCCGGCAAAAATGAACGTGTGTTTAAACTCCGATTCGTCAAGAACCTCGTTGCCAGCCTTAGCCACTACCCTTCCCTCTTCTGTTGAGGTATCCTCAGATTTGTTGTCACAGGCAGCAAAAAACACGCAAAGCGTTATAAAGGCAATAAATCTCAATAATACGTTAATTAGTTATTACGTTCACCCTAAAGCTCAGCGACTTATTAAACAGTAAGTATTTCTTTTTCTTTCTGTTCAATATGTTTATCAACTTTAAGTACATGGCTGTCGGTAAGCGTTTGAATCTTACCTTCCGCATCTTTGGCAGCATCTTCGGGAAGTCCGCCCTTTTGAAGTTTTTTTACACTTTCCATTCCCTCTTTTCTCGCGCTACGAATTCCAACTTTGGCATCTTCGCCAAGACTTTTGGCTGTTTTGGTAAGCTCTTTACGACGCTCTTCGGTAAGAGGCGGAACAGTAATTCGGATAATCACGCCGTCATTTTGCGGATTAAGCCCCAGATTTGCCATTTGAATGGCCTTTTCGATGGGTGTAAGCATTGATTTTTCCCAGGGTTGTATAACGAGTGTGCGCGCATCCTGAGTATTTACACTTGCGGTATTGCTTATGGGTACGCGGCTACCATAATAATCCACCATCACATTTTCAAGCATTACAGGATTGGCCTTACCTGCCCTTACTTTTTGCAACTCAATTTCAAGATGAGAGATAGCCTTTTCCATTTGGGCTTTTACTTGATCCAGAACAGTTTTTACATCCGACATAACTTATATAATATTGATTAGTTAGTTTGCTTTTCTTTAATCTTATACATTTCACACAGTTTTCCAACCACAAAATCCACTTCTTCGCTGGTATTAAATTTACTGAAACTAAAACGAACAGAAGGTTTGCTCATATCAGCTCCGATTCCCCTGAGTACGTGGCTACCCTGATTACTTCCGCTGCTACAGGCACTGCCTCCACTGGCAGCCACCCCATTAATATCGAGGTTAAACAACATCATTTCAGCATCGGCATGCGCCGGAAACCTACAGTTGAGTACGGTGTACAAAGAGCCTGCAGTGGTAGTGTCTCCATTAAATTCAATACCGGGTATTTCATCTTTTAAACGTTTTTTCATGTAATCTTTTAAAGCCTGAATGTGTTTCTGATGTTCTTCAAGCGCATCATAACACAACTCAAGGGCCTTTGCCAAACCAACAATACCGGCTACATTTTCGGTTCCGCCACGCATATTACGTTCCTGAGCGCCTCCATGTATAAACGGGGTGATCTTATGATCGTGATTGATATATAGAAATCCAACTCCTTTTGGGCCATGAAATTTGTGAGCGGCACAGGTAATAAAATGAACCTTAACATCTTTAAGGTCGAAACGATAATGCCCCATGGTTTGAACAGTATCACTATGAAAAAGTGCATTGTAGCGCGCACATAATTCGCCCACTTCTTTTAGTGGAAGCAGAGTGCCAATTTCGTTATTGGCATGCATCAGCGAAACAAGACTTCGCGGGTTGTTACTGAGCAGCTCCTCCAGATGTGAGAGGTCAATGTGACCCTGATCGTCGGTTTTAACCCAACTCACTTTTACTTTACCTGCTTTTTCAAACACTTTCAGTGTATGTTCAACTGCGTGATGTTCAATTTCACAGGATATGACGTGTTTGATATCGTAGGAGGCGATGCATTGGCTAATGGCCATGTTATCAGCTTCTGTGCCTCCTGAGGTAAAAAATATCTCGGCCGGAGTAACGTTGAGGAGACGGGCCACCGTTTTGCGCGCATTCTCAATCGCTGTTCGGGTTTTCCTGCCAAATCCATGTATGGATGAGGGATTGCCAAACTGCTCCGTAAAATACGGCATCATTGCGTTTAAAACCTCTCCATCCATTGGAGTGGTTGCTGCATTGTCAAAATAAACCTTCATGTTTAGAGTGGTAAATTTACTAATTACTTTAACATTGGTAAAAACCCAAAAATAAAGGCAGGAACCTGGTGGATTCCTGCCTTATAAACGTTATTTTTTATTAATGAACGATTACCCTGTAACTAACAACCTTATTGTCAATCCCAACTTTAACAAAGTAAATACCCTTCGCTTCACGGGTCAAATCAACTGCATTCAATCCTTCGCTGATTTTTTGTTTTACAATAACCTGCCCAAGTGCATCCACAATGGTTATTTCTGCACTTAATGTAGTATGTATTACAAAATTACCCTGGTTCGGATTCGGGTATAAAAGTATATTACTGAATAACTGGTTTTCCGCTAAACCGGTACAGTTATCAACCAGCAGATTAACGGTTGATGTATTGGAGCAACCATTATTATCCATACCAGTAAGTAAATATACCGTTGTGGCTGTAGGTGTAACAACTACTGCGGCTGTAGTGGCACTAAATGAAGGTGCGCTCCAGCTATAGGTGCTTGCGCCAGTGCCAACAAGCGTTGCCGTTTCGTTTACACAAATCGAAGCACTTGAAGACGATGCGAGCACTACTGGTAAGGGGTTAACCTTTACATTAACATAGCCCGTGTCGCTGCAGGAACCGCTAAACCCAATTACCGAATAACTTGTATTTACGGATGGTGTTTGAACAATGCTGGCTGTGGTCGCACCGGTATTCCAACTGTAGGTGCTTACGCCATTCGCAGTAAGGCTTACTGATTCACCAGAAC
>CALMNJ010000483.1 GCA_937868675.1 uncultured Bacteroidota bacterium
GCCTCGGCTTGCAGCCCCGAAGATTTTAGCCAATTTCTATGAAGCCTTGACTTCTTTGGTGCCATCGCACCTTCTCGCTCAAATGTGCTTAGCACATTTGCCGTGTGTCAAGGCAGAAAGTACACTTAAATTTCCCTTGCATTTCACAAAACCCTTTACTACGTTTGCTCTACCCATCATTAGCGGCGTAACATTTTATTGGAATTGTACCACCCGGCTTTAAAAGGCTTGCTCGTATAATTAATTTTTTAAGGAATGGCGCTTATACGGTTGTACCTAGCGGATAAGCGAAAGTTTTATGGGGGTATATATAAGTTATCGGCAATAAAATTAGCGACCGTGCAAACAATAAACTGACGAGACATGACAACGACAGTAAGACAACAAACCGACTTCTTGACCGACTTGAAAAAGTTCGGTTGGGTTCACCTGACAGACCAAAGCGAAGATGAACTCAATGAGATTTGCGAACAACTTGGCGAGACAATCTTCACGACAGAGGTTGTAGTCAAGCCAGAGAGCAAGTCAATGGTAACTTCTGCAAGAGGACTAAACTTTCATTCCGACCATCCGAAAGCTAACTACATCGTTTGGTTTTGCTACAAGCAAACGGACGGAGGCGGACTTTCTATTTTACTTGACGCTGAAAAAGCATTTGCAAAACTTTCCCCGACAGACAAGCATGCACTTGAACACATCAAACTCAAAGAGCATAAAGTTTTTGCGGATGACAAAGATTTTTACCCGCTTGTTGAGCAAGTTGGCGGCAAGCGAAAATTTTATTTTTCATTTTGGCTTTTAAACGAAAGCGACAGAGAAAATAAATCGCTGCTCAACTTTCAGGAGGCAATTAAAAACACAGAGCATGTTGAGTTATCGCTAAAGGAAGGCGACATTCTCATCGTGGACAACGACCACATCTTGCACGGCAGGACACCAATAACAGGAAGTCAAGACCGACACTTGCGGAGATTTTGGATTTCAAAAGACACTTTTCATAAACAATTAAAATCAACACCAATGGCAACAGTAACACTTTCCGTTCCTGAACCCATCTCCAAAGAGAGAGTAGAGTTCTTAACCAACAAACGCATTGACAGCGACATCGCTTCAATTGACCTTGAAATGGTAAAAATGAAATTGTCCGAACCTAAAGAGGGCATCGGTTGGACAAGAGACCAAGTTGAAGATGCAGAGATAGAATACAAACGCTATCTGCATCTCACCAGACATTTTCCATTTCCGACTTTTAGCGTAGTGCCAAACAAAATCATGGACACTATGTGGCACTATCACATCCTTGACACTAAAGCGTATCATAAGGACTGCGAAAGAGTTTTCGGACATTACTTGCATCACTTCCCTTACTTCGGACTGCGAGGCGAGCAAGACGAAAAAGATTTGAAAAAATCTTTTGAAAAAACTAAAGAGTATTACCTTCAATCATTCGGTGAGGACTTGGCTCGTAACAGAGAAGCAGACTGCTGGCACGACTGTGAAGACAGATGTTGGCACGCTTGTGATGACAGACATTAATCACATAAAGCTGAGTAAACTAAAATGAGCCTAAACATTTTTCAAATCTGGGACAGCATAGGGCGTAAGACACCTTTCGCAGTTAGACGAGATAACTGGACTGAAGAATATTATACGATTGTTGAAAGTGTTGAGTGTGAAACTTTGCCTTACGGTAAAGCATTCGGCTATCCAACTTTCAATGGACAATACTCAACTCACTATGAGTATGACACAAAATGGAGCAAGAATAAAATTATTCCTTGTTGCGGTTGTTATCAATGGACTTTAGTAGAGAATGCCGACCTGACAAAATACAAGGACGGACTTAAAGCGACTGAGAAATCAGTTAAGGCAGCTTACACAATTAGTTCGCAATTCTATTTCGGTAAACATCAAGGTAAGACAGTTGAAGAAGTATTTAGAGATAACTCTGGCTACATTGAGTGGGCTATAAACAACATTGACAAATTCTTCCTGACACCTGAGACACTTGACTATTTAGACAAACTAAAAACGGACTTTAAATTTAATGACGAAACAAAAAAGGTAAACAATGAAAAAGTCGGCAAGCGACAAAAAGCATAAAGCTTTACTGCCGGTAACAAGGGGTTTGCGATAGCGGGGGTTCCGTGCTTCGCAGACACATTTGTGCAAGGTGGAAGTTCAGTTCTCCGAATGAAGTTTAGTGCTAAAAATCCCCGCCTTCGGCAATACCAAAACCGTTAGCTGCAACCTTAACACATAACACAACTGACAAGACAAAATTAACGAACAGATATAAAAACAATAAATTATGGAAAGTTGGGAACCACACATGCATCTTTCAGGAGGACGTTGCTTCGAGATGTTTTTTTTACAATTCAATGCCACAATTCGTTTTAAAGTTGTTGGCTCAGACAGTTCAGGAGGCAGAACTGCAATAAAATGCTCTACTGGTGTGAGGTTTGAATTTAATAGAAACAATTACTAAAAAGGGAATGTGCTACTTTAATAGAAATTGATTGTGATGATTGCAAGTAATAAAATGAATACCGACAGTTATCATGTGAATTTTTCACCGACAGACAAACAAGTTGATGAAATAGAAAAGTGGTTAATTGCTGAAAGACAAAAAACTGGGGACGGTTTTTACTGTAATTGGAATATTATTAAATCTTCGTTTGACAAAAATGAGTTGGCGACAATCTCATTTAACAATAATACTATTGGGTTTGCAACTTGGCGACTGTTGACAGACAAGACAGCAAGAATTGAAATAACGGAAGTAAAGCCGACACATCGCAAAAAAGGAATTGGAAAAAAACTGACAACGCAGCTTCTTAATTTTCTCAAGAACAAGGGTATTTGTGTTGTTGACTTACAATGCTCCCCTGACACCTCAGAACCTGTTTGGAAGCGTTTAGGTTTTGCAGAGTTTCCCGACCCACCCGAGAACTATAACTTTAACTCTGACGATAACAAAAAACTCTATTCAATTTTGACAGAGCATTTACAGACAAGCTCTGTTCAAAGTGCTGACGAAACAATTGAGTTGTGGAACGATGAACCATACACAACAAATGAAAATACTCCACCGACCTACATTTGGAATTTAGAGTTTATTGACAGGACAAGGAAATTATCAAAACCAATAATTCATCCCGCACACTACGAGTGGAGACTGCGTTGGAGAATTAACGGCAAGACAATTAAGGACGATAAAGTTAAACGCTTCAACACTGAAATTGACTTTGGGACTTTTATCATCATTGACGAACTTATACTTTGACAATATGACTAAAACGACACAACTTCGGACGGAAAGAAAGGCAGCCGATAACAAGGACTTAGCGAAAGTGGCGGTTCAGTTGTTAAATGAACATTTGTACTTTGTATCAAGTATAGTGCTGGCAGACAGTTTAGTGCTTCGAAATCCGCTTCTTCGCCAAGCGCCAACCCGTTAATTAAACCTCCTAAACCCCTACCCCTTCAAAAACCCTAACAGCTTTTCCACACTGGCTTTGGCATCGCCGTAAAGCATGTCGGAGTTGGGCTTGTAAAACAAAGGGTTGTCTTCGCCGGAGTACCCAGCCGACATGGAGCGTTTCATAATAATTACCTTTTCGGCTTTCCAGGCTTCAATTACGGGCATGCCGTATATTGAGCTGGCGGGATCGTCCTGTGCGCTCGGGTTTACCACGTCGTTAGCGCCAATCACCATCACCACATCCGTATCGGGCATGTCGTCGTTTATCTCGTCCATCTCCAGCACAATGTCGTATGGCACATTGGCCTCGGCCAGCAACACGTTCATGTGGCCCGGCAGGCGGCCCGCCACAGGATGTATGGCAAAACGTACGTTTTTACCTTCCTTGCGCAGGGTTTGCACTAATTCGTAAATAGGATACTGCGCCTTTGCCACGGCCATGCCGTAGCCAGGCACAATTACCACCGATTTGGCTTCTTTCAGCAGGCGGGCCACTTCTTCGTGGTTCAGCGCGGTTACCTCGCCTTCAATGGCTTTCTTCTCGCCTTTTGGCCCCAGACTTGAGCTGGCAAAAATAACGGAGAAAAACGAGCGGTTCATGGCGTGGCACATGTGCATGGAAAGAATGGCACCCGAGCTTCCAACCAAAGCACCTGTTACAATAAGCAAATCGTTGCCCAGCATAAAACCAGCCGCAGCAGCCGCCCAGCCCGAATACGAGTTGAGCATGGACACCACCACCGGCATGTCGCCGCCGCCAATGGCCATTACCAGCACCACGCCAATAAAGGAAGCAATGGCGGTCATAATACCCAGGTACACTAATCCGCCCGTGCCTTCGGCCTTGCAAAACAAAACACCCAGCACCACGCAGGCCAGCAGCAAAATCAAATTCATCATTTGCAATCCCGCAAAGCTCCAGGGCTTTGAAGGCACTTTGCCATCCAGTTTTCCCCAGGCAATAATGGAGCCCGTAAACGTAATAGCGCCAATAAAAATGCCCACAAACACTTCCACCAAATGAATGGTGTGTTCGGCGCCGGTGAGTTTTTGCGTTTCGGGATCGAGGTACGAACCTATGCCCACCAGCACGGCGGCCAGACCCACAAAGCTGTGCAAAATAGCCACCAGTTGCGGCATGGCGGTCATTTCTACCTTGCGCGCCACCATTATTCCAATAACGGAAGCAATGGCAATGGCCGCAATAATGTAAATGTGGCCTTCCACGGTTTTGCCCAGTACGGTGGCAAAAATGGCCACAATCATGCCCACAATACCGTAAAAAACACCGCGCTTGGCCGATTCCTGCGAGGCCAAGCCACTGAGACTTAATATAAACAGGATGCTGGCGAAGAGGTAAGCAGCTGTTTGAATTTCTTTAGCAATGAACATATCCTATTACTCTTATTTTTTAAACATTTTCAGCATGCGGTGTGTTACCACAAAGCCGCCTACAATATTGATACTTGCCACCAAAATGGCCACCGAGGCCAAAATGGTCATAATATTTCCGGGGTCGTTTTTGGTTTGCAGCAGGCCGCCCGTTACAATAATGCCGCTAATGGCGTTGGTAACGGCCATCAGGGGCGTGTGCAGCGCATGCGACACGTTGGTAATGACCTGCCAGCCCACAAAAATGGCGAGCACAAACACGGTAAAGTGTTGTATAAATTCCGATGGCGCAAAAGCACCCACCAGCAGCAACAGTGCACCAACGCCCACCATGGTAAAAATGGTGGACATGGCTTTTTTCTTCGCTGCTTCGGCAGCCGCTTTGGCGGTTTCTTCGGGGCTTGGGGCGGCCACTTTTTTGGCGCCGCCACCGGCTGTGGGGCTTACCTGCAGGGGCGCAGGCGGCCAGTTTATTTTTCCGTTATAAGTTACCATGGCTCTTGAAACCACGGCGTCTTCCATGTCTATCTTAAATTTTTCGGCCTTGCCCATGTCGTCCAGCAGGTGGCACAGGTTGTTGCCATACAGCTGCGAAGCCTGGTTGGGCAGTTGATTCAGTTTACCAACAAGGGTTACGCCGTTGTCGGTGGTATAAATCTCTCCGTTTTTGGTTAAAGGGCAATTACCTCCCGTTGAGGCTGCAAGGTCCACAATCACCGAGCCCGGTTTCATGGCGGCCACGTGGTAATCCAGCCACAGTTTAGGCGCAGGGCGGCCGGGTATCTGGGCGGTGGTAATCACAATGTCAACTTCTTTGGCTTGTTCAAGGAAGAGTTTCATTTCCGCTTCAATAAACTCCTTGCTCATTTCTTTCGAGTAGCCCGATGCGGTGGCGCCGTCTTCGTTAATTTCAACTGTTAGGAACTGGGCGCCCATGGATTCAATTTGCTCGGCCACTTCCTTGCGGGTATCAAAGGCGCGCACAATAGCTCCCAGCGAGTTGGCGGCACCAATGGCGGCCAGGCCGGCCACACCGGCGCCAATTACCAGCACTTTGGCGGGTTCCACTTTGCCGGCAGCGGTTATTTGCCCGTTTAAAAAACGGCCAAAATGGTACGACCCTTCTATCACGGCGCGGTAGCCCGCTATGTTGGCCATCGAGGAGAGCACGTCCATTTTTTGTGCGCGCGATATGCGCGGAATGGCGTCCATGGCCACAGCGTTTACTTTTTTATCAGCCAGCTTTTGCAGCAGGGGCTGGTTCTGTGCGGGCCACAGGTAGCTCAGCAGCACCAGGCCTTCCTTCATCAGGCCTACTTCGGCCTCGGTGGGCTCTTTTACTTTCAGTACAATGTCGCTCTGGCCATAAATTTCAGAAGCCGAGGCCACTATTTTGGCGCCGGCTTCCTCAAAGTCTTTATCCGAAAAATTAGCTTTTAGTCCCGCGTTTTTTTCAATGTAAACGTCAAACCCTTGTTTTTGGAGCCGCTTAACCGTTTTGGGGGTTGCGGCCACCCGAAGTTCATTTGGTGAAATCTCCACCGGAATGCCAACCTTCATGTGCTCTTAAATTTTAAAGCGCCAAATAACGCAATTTTAGTTGAATAATAAAATGATTGTATTCAAGTGGTTAAGTGGTAAAATTTGGGCGTGCCCCTTCGGGTCGGGCTGTCGCTACTCGCTTTTTTTGCCCGTTTCCCGAGGTACCCGAAGGAGGGGCAAAAAAGAGCTCAAACAGGCCGCTCCATCCCTCACGCAAAACACGGTTTTGTAACATTGCGGTTAATGTAAAGCCTGTCTTTTTCGTCTTCGCTCAAAATGACAGGCTTTACATTGTCTCGAACGAAAACCTGGAAGCCTGAACGGAGCGCATCAAACTGAACACACTGTGTCTGACTAAGTGGAGACCTGTCAAGCTGAGCAAAGACGTGTCAGGCTGAGCAGAGACGTGTCAGGCTGAGCGGAGACGTGTCAGGCTGATCGGAAGGTGTCTGGCTGAACAGAGACGTGTCAGGCTGAACAGAGACGTGTCAGGCTGAACTGAGACGAAGCCTGACACTCCGCGATTACTTCAGCAAATCGGGGCGGCGGTACAAAAGAACCAAGCCTGGCGCGGCTTGCGGTTTTTACCTACAAACCACTTCAACTATTCCTTATACAGCTTATTGCTAAACCCCTACGCATTGGATGCATGCAAATCATGCCAGTGAACGTTCGCGGCAAACCTCAATTTTACATTTATTGTTAAACTTTAACTCACAGCTGCAATAATGTTTAATTTTATTTTATTGTAGTTGCGCCTATGAAAACAATCTATTTATTCGACATTCTCCTTTTTGTGGCAGGCTCTCTGTATTCGCAGGATACTATTAAAACCGGAGGCGGAGAAACGATCCTTGCCAAAGTTATTGAGGTGAGTCAAAATGAAGTGCGTTACAAAAAATTTTCGAACCCGTCAGGGCCCGAATACGTGGCAAATAAATCGGATATTTCTTCCATTCACTATCTCAACGGCGAAGTAGATACTTTTCCGATCGTTACAACAACCATCACCGTATTTAGCAATGGCACGCTTCAAACCTTTACCACGGTTTCTGCTGATGGCAGCTATAGCTTTAACAGCACGTTTACAAGCAACTACGCGCCCAACGTCACCAACGCTAATTACAGTAACGGCTATGCCAACAGCAATTACACCTGTAATACCCGAAAGGTAACGGGTGGTGATTTAGTGGTGGGTTTCTTAGACCTGTTGCTTAAAACGTCGGGCAACAACAAAACCTGTACCAATAAATACAGCAGCCCAACATGGTGCAATAAATGCCATTGCAGGCATCGGTAAAATTTCACTTAAGCAAATCGGGGCGGCGCTGTTTGGTGCGCTCCACACTTTGTTCGTGGCGCCACTTGTCAATGTTGGCGTTGTGGCCGCTGGTTAAAATGTCGGGCACGGGCCAGCCATTGTATTCGGCGGGGCGGGTATATACCGGTGGGGCCAGCAGGTTGTCCTGAAACGAATCGCTAAGCGCCGAGGTTTCGTCGTTAAGCACCCCGGGCAGCAGGCGAATGATAGAATCGCTAAGCACGGCCGCCGCCAGCTCGCCGCCACTCAGCACATAATCGCCAATGCTTATTTCGCGGGTAATTAAGTGCTGGCGCACGCGCTCGTCCACGCCTTTATAGTGGCCGCAAAGGATGATGATGTTTTTTAGAAGCGACAGCTGGTTGCTCAGTGGTTGTTGAAGCAACTCACCGTCAGGCGACATATATATCACCTCATCGTACTGGCGTTGCGATTTAAGTTCCTCAATACATTTAGCTATGGGCTCTATCATCAGCACCATGCCGGCCCCGCCGCCAAAGGCGTAATCGTCAATTTGCCTTTGTTTGCCCTGAGCGTAGTTGCGCAGGTTTATTAAATGCACCTCGGCCAGGCCCGCTTTTATTGCCCTTTTCATAATCGAGTGCTCAAAAGCGCTCGTCATCAGGTCGGGTACTGCGCTTATAATATCTATTCGCATAGGTCAAAGATAGCGGTATTTGCGTTTTGGGTAAATTAAGGGTCTGGCTTCCATGCGGTGGTGCTGTTATAAATAGAATTGCAGGTTCTGAATGGCGCAGTGAATTTTAATATAGAGATAACCGGGTATGCGCGCCAACGATTGAAGTGGAAAGCCCGGAACGAAGCGTTAGCGCAGTGAGGACTTGCAACGGAAAGCGTGGCCCCATGAAGCGAAAGGCTTCCGGGATTTTTGATACAGCTTTTCGCTTCATGGGGAGGCGCCCTAATGCTTTAAGAAGAAACGAGACTTATCCTATAAATTAACCTGAATCCCTTATCCCCAATGGCTTTAACGATTTGATAACATTAAGG
>CALMNJ010000484.1 GCA_937868675.1 uncultured Bacteroidota bacterium
CGTCCATACTGATATAAACCTTTCCGTTTTTTTGAGTAATAGTGAGCCCCTTGCCCTCAAAACCAATCAGTGCATCGCTCAGTTTTTTACGCAGGTCGGCCACTGCCTGATCTTTTTTCTTCAGTATTTCCTCAAGCTCGTTCACTCTTTCTTCCCTTTTTTTGAGCTCTGTTCCAAGGTTGTCAAGATCGTTCTTCTGCCTGTTGAGTTGTGCCTCAAGGGCTTTCAGTTCGTCCTGTTTTTTAAGGAGCTGCTCTTGTGTGGTTTGTAGATTTTTGCTTAACGACGCGTTGTCTTTTTCGGCACCGCTCAGCAACTTGTTATAGCGATCCATCAACTGCTCATTTACGGTGTTGAGCTTCTCGTATTTAGCATTCATGTTACGCAGGTTGCTGCCAATAATGGTCGTGTCGCGTTTGAGTCCGTCCATTGCCTTCTGGCTTTTGGCCATATCTTCCTTCAGTTGCGCAAGCTTTGCGTCGTTTTCCTGACTTGTTTTTTTAATCGCCGAGAGTTCGCTTTCGCAGGCGTTGAGTTTTGATTTTACCTCCTCGTGTTTCAGTTGGGAAACGCAGGAGGTCAGGGCCAGAGTGCCTGCCAAAGCAAATAAATGAAAAATCTTTACCATGCATTAAAATTAGGAAATCACGATAGGTGGGCCGAACCACAACAAATAGTTTATTAACAGGGAAATTAACTGTATTTGTTCCGCTATCTTTGAATCATTTTATGATAACACACCGTTTAATTGAGTCCGCCATTTCATATTCTCAATACCGGCAACTGATAGCCGACCTGCTTGCGCAGGGAAAAACAACGGGCCACACCCAAAGCGAACAATATCTTGAGTATGCCAAAATAAATCTACAACGTATGAACCGGCTTGATAAAACGCTTGTGTTGGGAGCCGGATTAATTTCTGCACTTAACAACATTTCAGGTCAGTATTACTGGGTTGTGCTTACTGAAGGATGGTGTGGCGATGCTTCGCAAAACGTTCCTCTCTTTAATTTGATTGAAAAAAACTGCTCAAACCTGACCCTAAAAATTCTCCTCAGGGACGACAATCCCGAACTTATGGACCAATACCTCACCGACGGCAGCAGGTCTATTCCAAAACTTATTTGTTTCGAACAAGAGAGTTTGCGCGAATGCTTTACCTGGGGGCCCCGTCCATCAACACTACAGGCCCTGGTAAAAAAACTGATCGCCGATGGGGTGCCAAAACCTGAACGGGGTATCATTGTCCAAAAATGGTACAACGAAGATAAAACGCGAACGCTTCAATACGAAATTGCCGAACTCATAACGAACAATATGACGTGAGTAAAGAAACTATCCTGTTTTGTAGCAGGGCCTGTGTGCGTCGCGCAACTTAAAATTAAGCGAAATGCCGTAAAAAAAATACCAGTCGCGTGTGCCCGGATTACCTCGCATACTCCCTGGCTTAGCGCTTTCGTTAAGGCTTCTGTTGGTAAACGTATTCGGTATTTGCCCCGTGTTGTTTGGGTACTGTCCGCTCACATCGTCGAGGTAATCAGTAAACGTTCGTCTGGGGCCCCATTCCATGCTTATTCCGGCACCATGGCCAAGGTTCATTTTAAATCCAACCCCAAATGGAATGCTCATTTGAATTTTTCTATAGTATTCTGTTTGCCCCTCGGTGTTATAGGCGCGCAACGACTCCAGCCCATTTCCCATACTACTCTTTGGGTTAAAATAATACGCTGCCAGTCCGCCAAAAACAAACAGTGAGAAACGATGATCTTTACTTCCAATGCGGTACTCCACAAAATTAAATTCGGCAAACGTGTGAAACTCGTAAATGTTTGATGTAAAGTTTAGATTTCGCTCCTTCTGGTCGGCTTCACTGCTCCTGGCATCGTCTGCTTCTATCTTTCCATAGTTTAAGCCGGCCCTTAGCGCATAACGGTAACTAAAGCTGTATCTGTAAAATATCCCTAATGAAGGTTTTGAATAAAGAAAGTGCCCTCGGGGATTAAGGTCGCCAATGTAGTAAGATCCGCCCCCTAAAAAGCCAAGCTCACGTTGCCCAAAATTACGCTTATGCGACTGTGCAGAAACAAACACTGTAAGTGTAAAAAAAAGATATAAAAAGGCAGCTCTTAACAAATCAATTATTAAAACGGTCAAGTAACCCGTTTATTGTGTTAATTTTGAATGTGTTAAGTAGGTTGAGTAAAGTAAAAACCATAATCCTAACCATTTACTTTTTGTGGGGACAAATTTACGCACAAAACAACAACATTTTAAACTCCCAGATAGCTGATAATGAGCTTGTTGTGGAAACTGGGTTAGGTTGTGTTCCCGAATTCAACATAAGACACAAAACCAACCAGGCCAATGAAGCTGAAAAACCCGCCGATACAACCCGTAGGCGCGCCCCAAAATTTGTATTTGGTACAGGCGATAACCGGGAGATGCTGGGCACTCAGATTACTCACAAAATGGACAGTTTGCTGAACCCTGAACTTAGGATAAGCGGCTACATCTCGACCTATTTTGCCTATTATGATGACGATACCGAAACCAATGACTTTGTTCAATTCCCAACATTGGAGCCACGTCGTGATCAATTTTCACTAAACATGGCGCTCATTAATATGCAATACCAGAGCCGCGACACGAGGGCCGGCCTGGCACTCCATTACGGCGATGTTCCGGCCTGTGCATGGCCTACCACGTTTAACCTAATTCAGGAAGCCAATGCCGGGTTTAGAGTGTATAAAAAATGGTGGCTCGATGCCGGGTTTTTTAAAACACATATTGGTCTTGAAAGTTTTCAGCCAAGAGAAAATATCACCTCCAGCATGTCAATTCCCAACCTGTTCGACCCCTATTATTTTAGTGGTATTAAGCTTACATATGTGGCCAACAGCAGGCTCAACCTTCAGGTTTGTACATTTAACGGATACAATGAGTATATTGAAGATAACCGGAATAAAGCTTTTGACTTTTCGTTGAACTACAACCCCAACGACCATATTTCAGTTACCTACAATTTTTTAACCTGCGATGAAACGCTTGATTATGTTAAGACAAAACACCAGCGCTATTATCAGAACGCTTACGCAACCTTTATCTACAACCATTTCACCATTGGGCTTGATGCGAACTTTGGCATTCAGCAGAATTCTCTGTTAAGCGACACCACAAAGACCGGCATTGTTTATGGCGGCACCATTGTTGGAAAATACAATGTGGCTAAGCGTTTTAACATTTACGGCCGGGTTGAGGATTTTTCAGACCCCAACCGCATACTTACGGGCAGTATGAAAACGGGAAATTATGTTTGTGGTACAACATTAGGTTTTCAGATAACCCCACGGAAGAATATCGCCTTCAGCACCGAGTGGCGAATCTTACAGTCTGATGCGCGTATTTTCAGGCAGGGAAATACCTAGTTTAACCAGCGCAACGAGGTAAATGTTTGTTTAGATTTGTGGTTCTGATTTTTGAGCAATACAGAAGTATATCAACCGATCGGCGTTTTTGATAGTGGTTTTGGCGGACTCACTGTTTTAAAAGAAATAGTCAAAGTGCTTCCGGAACACGACTTTTTATACCTGGGCGATAATGCCCGGGCGCCATATGGTTCAAGGAGCTATGAAACCGTTTACGAATATACGCTTGAGTGCGTAAACCTTCTTTTCGCTAAAGGCTGCCGGCTGGTGATTCTGGCGTGCAATACCGCTTCGGCCAAAGCACTTCGCACCATTCAGCAAAAGGATCTTCCTGCTATTGATCCCAGCCTGCGCGTGCTGGGTGTAATCCGACCAACAACGGAGGTCATCGGCCAGTATACCAGCAGCGGTTGCGTTGGAATACTTGGCACACAGGGAACCATTAGCTCTGGGTCATATCTTGTGGAAATAGAAAAATTTTTTCCTGCTCTAAAAGTGTTTCAACAAGCGTGTCCAATGCTTGTGCCTCTAATCGAAAACAACGAGTATAAAAACGAAGGGGCTGATTTTTTTATTCAAAAATACGTTACCGGCCTCATGCGCCAGCAGCCCGAGATTGATGCCATCATACTGGGATGTACGCACTATCCAATCATAGCTGATAAGATACGTGAGCATTTGCCGGAAAACGTCACCCTATTATCGCAGGGCGAAATTGTGGCC
>CALMNJ010000485.1 GCA_937868675.1 uncultured Bacteroidota bacterium
ACCCCGCTGCATTGTAATCAACAGATGAAGGGCGGCCTTGAAAGTATTTGTCTTCAGTAAACTTCTGACCAATGTTTTCATATCCAACTTTCAATCCATTCGCATGAACTGTTATGCCTTTTCCGTTACCGGGGGCAAGTATTCCGATACCAGCAATCAGAAGTGGATACAGAACCGAACAAATCATAATTAGTACGGCTGTTAGTTTTAATGAGGGCAATAAGTAATTTTTCATAACATTCATTTTAAAATATCAGGCCAACACACATATCAATTAATTTGATTCCACTAAAGGGAATAATCACACCGCCAAATCCATAAATCAATAAGTTCCTGCGCAATAAGGCACTCGCACCAATTGGTTTATATTCAACACCACGTAATGCCAATGGAATTAATAACGGAATTATGATGGCGTTAAAAATAACAGCGGATAAAATCGCGCTTTCAGGACTATGCAGATTCATGATATTTAATCCTTGCAAAGCTGGAATTGACGCAATGAATAAAGCAGGGACAATCGCAAAATACTTCGCTACATCATTTGCAATGGAAAAAGTGGTTAACGTACCTCTGGTAATTAATAACTGTTTTCCAATTTCAACGATCTCAATTAATTTTGTTGGATCATTATCCAGATCCACCATATTACCTGCTTCTTTTGCTGCCTGCGTTCCGCTATTCATCGCAACACCAACATCAGCCTGAGCTAATGCAGGTGCATCATTTGTACCGTCTCCCATCATAGCAACCAGCTTGCCCTGTTGTTGTTCTTTTTTGATATAGTTCATTTTATCTTCGGGTTTGGCCTCAGCAATAAAATCATCCACACCTGCCTTTTCAGCAATGTATTTGGCGGTTAACGGATTGTCACCTGTAACCATGACGGTTTTGACCCCCATTTTTCTTAATCTCTCGAAGCGATCTTTAATGCCGGGTTTAATGATGTCCTGTAATTCAATAACGCCAATTATTTTTTCGTTTTTAGAAACCACTAAAGGAGTTCCGCCATTGCTTGCAATTTCCTTTACTTTAAATTTTACTTCCTGCGGCAATGCGTTTCCTGCTTTTTCCGCAATGTTTTTAATGGCGTCAAATGCGCCTTTGCGGATTCTAACTGTACCATCGGCTATATCAACCCCGCTGCATCTTGTTTCAGCCGTGAACTTGATGAATTTTGGATTCTCAATTTTCAGGTCTGATGGTTTGATATTAGCCAACTCAATTATTGATTTTCCTTCAGGCGTTTCATCTGATAAGGAACTCATAACACAAGCTTCGATAAACAGCCTGACGTCACTATTTTCGTTGGGATGAAAATGGGTGGCTTTCCTATTTCCTATGGTGATGGTGCCTGTTTTGTCCAACAATAAAACATCAATGTCTCCGGCGGTTTCAACTGCTTTACCTGATTTTGTAATCACATTGGCTCTCAGGGCTCTGTCCATTCCTGCTATACCAATAGCAGAAAGTAGCCCTCCAATGGTAGTGGGGATCAAACAAACAAACAATGAAATCAGCGCTGCGATTGTAATTGGGGTGTTCGCATAATCTGCGAAGGGTTTTAACGTAACGCAAACAATAATAAACACGAGGGTAAATCCGGCCAGCAATATGGTTAATGCAATTTCGTTTGGTGTTTTTTGCCTGCTTGCACCTTCTACCAAAGCAATCATCTTATCCAAAAATGATTCGCCAGGTTCTGTTGTTACTCTTACAATTATTCTATCGCTCAGAACTTTTGTACCACCGGTCACTGAGCTTTTATCACCACCGGCTTCTCTAATAACGGGTGCGCTTTCTCCTGTTATTGCTGACTCATCAATAGTTGCCAGGCCTTCGATTATTTCTCCATCCGTTGGGATAATATCTCCCGCTTCGCAGAAAAACATATCACCTTTCCTTAATTCGGAGGAGGAGACCATTTGAAGTTTAAGTGAGTGGATATTTCCCGGCTCCATCACTTTTTTTGCCGGAGTTTCCTCTCTTGTTTTCCGTAATGATTCCGCCTGCGCTTTACCTCTTGCTTCTGCAATAGCCTCTGCGAAATTGGCGAACAATAGTGTTAGGAATAGAATAGTAAATACAAAAAGGTTATATCCTAAACTACCTTGCGTACCGTCATTGTGAATTAAAATTTGAATGCAAACTATTAGCATTACAAAGGTTCCGATCTCCACCGTAAACATGACCGGATTCTTGATCATGATTTTAGGATTAAGTTTCACTAACGACTGTTTTAACGCCTCCCTTACGAGATCTTTTTGAAATAGCGATTTAGTATTTTGTGTGCTCATGATTAATAAATTTTAGTGATATAAGCTGAAATACTCTGCAAATGGCCCAAGAACCAATGCGGGGAAAAAAGCTAATGCAGCGATAATCATAATTACAGCGTAAGTCATAATTCCAAAAGTTCCTGTATCGGTTCGCAAAGTTCCTGCTGACTCCGGAATGAATTTCTTTTTAGCCAGCATGCCTGCTATAGCAACCGGGCCAATAATGGGTAAGAATCGGCCAAGAATTAATACAAACCCTGTGGTGATGTTCCAAAACAAATTATTGTCGCCTAACCCCTCAAAGCCACTACCATTGTTTGCCGCACTTGATGTGTATTCGTATAACATTTCTGAGAAACCATGATACCCGGGGTTGTTTAACCAACCAACAGAATTGTCGCCTGTATAAACAGAAGAGGAAATGGCTGTACCTACTAATATTAAGAAGGGATGCAATAAGGCAATCAGTGTAGCGATCTTCATTTCTCTGGCTTCAATTTTTCTTCCTAGAAATTCAGGTGTTCTGCCTACCATTAATCCTGAAATAAATACTGCTATGATGATAAAGATGTAATAGTTTAAAATTCCAACACCACAGCCTCCATAAAAGGCATTGGTCATCATTCCCAATAACTGCATCGCGCCTGAAACGGGCATGGAGCTATCGTGCATTGAATTAACAGAGCCAGTAGAAATTATGGTGGTAACAATACTCCAGTACGCTGATGCAGTGGATCCAAAACGGACTTCTTTACCTTCCATACTTCCCATGGTTTGTTTTATGCCAAGTTCAACAATAGCCGGATTTCCTTTCGTTTCCGCCATAATAGCAGGAACTAACAGCGTCAGCAATCCAAAGGTCATCACGCCAAAAATCACATAGGCTAATTTCCTTCTGTTTAAATAATGTCCCATAGCAAATATCAGGGCAATTGGAATCAACACCTGCGCTATCATTTCTACCATGTTTGTAAAGTAGTTTGGGTTCTCAAATGGATGAGCGGAGTTTGTTCCAAACCATCCGCCACCATTTGTTCCTAGGTGTTTAATTGCGATCATTCCTGCTGCCGGGCCTCTCGAAACCTGAACGGTATCGCCCTGTAATGTTTTGATAGTATCCTTTCCGTCAAAACTGGAAGGCGTACCGTTAAACACCAAAATAACTGCAATGACTATACTTACCGGAATTAATATTCTTGTTAGTGATTTTAAGAAGATAACAAAGAAATTTCCTAATCCCTCCTCTGCAGTTTCCCGCATAGCGTTAAACACTACAATTAATGCTGCGATACCTGTGGCAGCTGAAACAAATTGGAGAAAGGTAATAACACCCAGCTGTGTTAAATAAGTTAATCCTGTCTCGCCCGAATAGTGCTGTAAATTGCAGTTAACCATGAAACTAATAGCAGTGTTAAAGCTTAAATCAGGTGACATGGATGGATTACCATCGGGATTAAGGAACAAACTACCTTGAGTTACAAGCATTACAAAGGCATATACAAACCATAACATGTTAATGGAAAGCAAAGCCGCTAAATGCTGTTTCCAGGTCATTTGTTTGTTTGGATCAATGCCGGAAATTCTGTAAATGAATTTCTCTGCAGGACGCATAAAATCTAAAAGTGTACGCTCTCCCTTAAATACTTTTGAGATATATTTCCCAAATGGAATAGCTAATGCTACCGTAATAATATAGGTGGCTATCACGCCCAGTAATTCTGTATTCATATCTAAAATTTTTCAGGTTTCATCAATACATAGACCAAATATCCAAATACGACAATTGCTAAAATCAATAACGCTTTCATTTGTTCTGTTTCCTTTCTTAAAAGTTTTTTACGGATTACAGAAGGATTACGAGCTTACCA
>CALMNJ010000486.1 GCA_937868675.1 uncultured Bacteroidota bacterium
CGTCTCCGGTCTCTTTCATGTTTTGCCGGAATTGGTTAACGGTGAATATAGCGTTCTCGGCAATGATCCCCACGATCATGATGATCCCTGTATAACTGCTCACGTTTAAAGGAATGCCTACAATATACAAGGCAAGGATACAACCACTTATTCCCAACACAGAAATGATAAGTAAAAGCAAACTGATAAGCCATTCTTTGAATAGGAACATCAGTACTGCAAAAACAAAGAGAGTGGCCATCGCTAAAATCATTAATAATTCTTTAAAAGATTGCTGTTGCTCGGCGTAAGCTCCTCCATAGGCTACATGGTAACCTTGCGGCAAGGATAGTTTCTCATTGAACTGTTGCTGTATATCCGAGATCGCTCCTCCCAAGTCCCTATTGTCGAGTCTTGCAGTTAAAACAATTTCTGATTTCAAATCCTCACGGCGCTGTTCAATTTCGCCCGGAACTATTTTAATATCGCAAAAGAAAGAAACAGGCCGTGTTGTTCCGTCCGGTAAAAATATTAATTGATGTTTGAGCTTTTCAACATCATTCATAGAAAAATCGGTGAAGCGCAATAGTATCCTACGCATTTGCTCACCGTCCTGTAACTGCCCTACCTGAATCCCTCCTGTCATTGCGGCCTGGGCAGGAGAAGGGACAGGTTGGTTGGAGTTTAATCCTAAAGGCACGCCACCCGTATATGCGGAAAGTTGCGTTTGAAAATCTGTAAGGTTGATTTTGTATAAACTTAATTTTTGTTGGTCAGGTACAAATACCAATGAAGGGCCAGCCGTAATAAGACCATTATTGATGTCGGCTATGCCCTTTACATTCTGCAAAATCTTTTCTGCTTCCGCTGCTTTTTGTTGCAGGGTTGTATAGTTGTCTCCAAAGATTTTGATTTCAATAGGTTGAGGAGTACTCATCAGATCACCTAATAAATCTGAGATACGCTGCCCGAAGGAAACATTCAGAACTGGAACAGATGCTTCTATTTTTTTTCGCAGATCGCTTATTACTTCATCGGTTGTTTTGCTTCTTTCCTTTTTTAGCTGAATGGAATAATCCCCAAAGTTGGGCGGAACAGTACGAAAAGCCATCCGAATACCCGTGCGCCGGGAATAAGTTTCAACATCAGGATGTGAGAGAATAATTTTTTCCATTTCCTTACAAAGACGATCTGTTTCTTCAACACTTGTTCCCGCCGGAGAAAAATAATCCAATACAATCGTTCCCTCGTCAAGATTAGGTAAAAAACCTGTTTCGAGTTTGCCTGAAGCCCACCAAGCAGAGCAACCTAAAGTGATGACAAGCAGAAGGGCGATTAGAGGCTTATTAAAAAACCATGTGAGCCAACGCAGCTTTTTAACTGATGTGTCGGAATCGGCATGGTGCGGTTTCAGAGAAGCCTTATATCCAACAATCAAGTGGAACACTGGAAGAAGCAACCATGTTACAAGAAACGATGTAACCATTGTAAGCTGCATGGTATCCGAAAGCTCTTTGAAAAAACTTCCCGCGAGACCGCTCATTAAGCGGAACGGAAAATGGATTACGATTGTAGCAAGCGAAGAACCGATCATGGCGGGAAACAAATCCCTGATTGCTTCCTTTACGATGGTGAATCTGTCTTTTTCAGGATAAACTTCATGTGTACGGTAAATCTGTTCAATGATTACAATGGCGTCATCTATTATCAACCCGACGGATGCGGCAATAGCACCAAGCGACATAATATTGATAGTGATTCCAACTAAATACAATACGAAAACGGTAAATGCAAGAGTAATTGGAATAGTTAGCATTACCACAAGGCTTGCTCTCCATGAACGTAAAAATATTATCATTACCACAATGGCAAGGAACAGTCCTTCGTAAATGGTTTTGATAACACTATGAATGCTATCACCAACAAATGCGCTTTGGTTGTAATAGGGTTTTAATTCATACCCTTTAGGAAGAAGTTTTTGAATCTCTTGCGCTTTTAGCTCCGCATCTTTCGCAAAGTCAATCAGGTTAATGCCGGGTTGTTTAACGAGGTCGATCAATACGGCATTTTCTCCATTAGCATTTATTTTCACGAACTCCTGTTGTTCCTGTATTTCTACTTTAGCAATGTCTTTCAATCTTATCGTGCGGTTGGGATCATTCCTGATAATTATTTCGCCAAGTTCATCAGGATCGCTTACCCGCGTATCTGTTAATGAAAGATATAGTCTGTTATAGTCGGCTACGTTACCATTCGAGAGAACGAAGTTATTGTTATTGAAAGCAGTTATGATTAGGTTGGGAGTAATACCGAGAGAAGACATTTTCAGCGCATCGGGGATCACCACAAATTCTTTTGCTTTTCCACCTCTGACAATTACGTTTGATATTCCTGTTACCTGAGAAAATACTGGTCGTACAATCAGGTTGGCTTTATCCCTTAAAGCCACAAGACTATGTTTTTTGCTGCCAAGTGTAAATCCATATACCGGAAACAGAGATTGGTTCATGGCTTCAATAGAAATATTAACGCCTTGCGGTAAGTAATTTTTTACTTCATTAATTCTGCTTTCTATTTGTGTTTTTTGCTGATAAGTGTCAAGTCCCCAATCAAAATAAACCTCGATGGTGCTATTTCCGCGACTGGTATTGCTTTTTACAACAGTTACACCACGTACTTTCTTCACGGCACTTTCCAAAGGTTTTGTCACGGTTATCATCATCCTGTCAACCGGAAGCTGTCCTGCATCTGCAATGATCGTAATACGTGGAAAGAGAACTTCGGGAAAGAGATTCGTCTGCATCCGGGTATAAGAGAATATCCCTGCCAT
>CALMNJ010000487.1 GCA_937868675.1 uncultured Bacteroidota bacterium
CTGAGTGATAAGATTGATCGCCTGAAACTTTTTACCGTTGGATCGCTGCTGGCCATGGTAATGATTCTGGTGTACACCAACCTGGGCCCTTCGCCGGTGTGGCAGGTAGTCGTGGTTAATATCGTTTTGTTTGTGGGCATTATGAGCCGTATGGTGCCGGCAACTGCGATGAATACGGGCATCCCCGAAATGGCCGATCGCGGGGCCTACATGAGTATCAGCGCTTCGCTACAGCAAATGGCCGGCGGACTGGCTGCCATTATTGGTGGAAAAGTGCTTATTCAACCTTCTGAGGAAAGTCCGTACGAAAATTTTTACGTGTTGGGCTGGATCATGTCCGTACTTATCCTGTTGGGAATTTATTTAATGTACAGGGTAAAGCAAATTACGAAACCAAAGACCGCTCATTAAGCGTACGTAGGTTTATCGTAATTCAACTCTGTTCTGTCTTTAAATTATCTATCCTGCCAATGGCGCAGCTTACAAAAGATTTTGCTCCTGCGGTTAATTTCTGCAATCCATGCACGCTGCCTTTTTCGGGATAACCTAATGATAATAACTTTTCAAGGGCCGTTTCCTTTTTAAAATCGTCCGAAGTTTCGATTGTTACGCGATCCTCCTGATTATTTACTTCTACTGATGTAATCCCCGGCAGATGTTTAAGTTCTTTGGTAATGGCACCTGCACAACCTCCGCATTTGAGGTTGTCAATGACAATCTGAATGGTTTTCATGACCTGTTGATTTACACCTAAAGGTATAGGCGTTTACTAAAAAAGTAAATGATTTGAATCAACCCGGCTCCTTAATCGGCATCAGTAAAGCCGCATGTATCATTGAGTAAGATTTTCAGCGCAGCAACAGCTTGCCTTTGGCAACCTCCCGGTTGTTTAATTGCACATTGTAAGTGTAATAGCCTTTTGCCTTGGGTGGAAGCGAAAGACGGTAATTCCTGCTGTCACTGATCACTTCCGAAATAAGCTTGCCGGTTTCGTCGTACACCAGTATTTTGCTTCCCGGGCTCAGGTTCACAAAATTAAAATGCTCATCGCCCGGATTCGGATACACATGCACGGTATTATCGCCGGCGGTAATTGATGGAAGACCAGTGGTTTGTCCTTCGGTATGGAAGCGCCAGGCCTGTGTCCACGGGCTAAAATGCCCTCCGTTGTTGGTACGCACACGCCAGTAATAGCGGGTGTTGCCGGTCATGTGTATAAAATTGGCAATCGTTGACCCTACACTGTAAGAGGTATCGGTGGTAGCAAACAAGGAATCGTGCGAAACCTGAACATCATAAATAATACCATCGTTCACCGCTTTCCATTTAAGCTGCAGGGTAATGGAAGAGTCAATTCCCACACTATCCATTTTTGGTTGCAACAGGGTAGGAGGCAGAGGCACCGAGTCATTTGAACCAATGTATGTTACAAACATTTCGTGCTTCAGATTGGGCCTGTCCTGCGCGTTGCGGGGGGCATTCACGATGGTATCAACCAGACTCATGCTATGGGTAACCCGCCCATATATGGAATAATTGCCATCAAGGTTGGGAGCTGCCGCCACGCAGATAAAAAATTGCGAGGTAGCGCTGTTAATATTATTGGCGAGGCGTGCTGCCGATAAAATGCCGCGCAGGTGTTTGGCTTTTGAAAATTCGGCCTGTACCATTGGCTGCCCGGGTTGCCCGTAACCCCAGGTGGAAGTGGCACCGTGACGTGAATTGGGATCGCCGCCCTGAATCATAAAAGTGGGAATAACACGGTGAAAGGCTGTGGTATCATAAAACTTCTGCGACACCAGGCTGTCGAAATTGCGGGTGTGTTTTGGGGCGATATTCGGAAATAGCTCCACCGTAAAGCTCCCTATGGGAATACCGGCCCGCTTTATGCTGAGTTGAAACATTGGCTTGCCGGTGTAGGTATATGAGGGTTGAGCGCTGGCAACAAATGCGGCGCAGGCAAACAATACGGATAGAAAACAGAAGTAGTTTTTTTTCATGCGTAAAACAGCTTTACTGATAAGATAATCAAATATAAAAAAATCAAGACAGGGAGGCAATAGGAATGGCGTTTTGATTTGCCCACTATTCAACAATATTATCTCTCACGGGCATGCCTCTGCGGTGTTCTTTACGGTCGGTCTTGGTTTTTTTCTTGTGGTGCCGGTGATCTTTTTGAAACACGTGGCAGCCTAAAAGATAAACGCCCGCAATGAGTGCAAGTATAATGGCAAAAAGGGCCCGGCTACTGCGCGTAATATTTCTTTTACGGCTGGCCTTTCTTCTTCCTTCCGGACTTAAAAAGTCGGGCATTTGTTTGTTTTTTCCGCCAGAATTCATTTCCGTGTTAAGTTAATACCGGTTCGGGTTCTTTATTTAGAATATTCATAGAATCATTTACCGGCAAATCCATCAAAGGCGGCATAGGGTACTCGTTATTATCCATGTCGTGATATACCCCAAAAATACTGCTAATGCCTTCTTTTAATTGTTTTCGTGTAAGGCTGCGCGGCATCACATCGGTGAGGTGGCAAAGCAGGTACCACGATCGGAAAATGGCATAAAAAAAATCGTTTGGTGGCAGCTTAATGAGCAGTCGCGTAAGCGGCAGCATTATAGGCAGGGCAGCTGTTACCGCAAACAGTTTTTGAAGATTTTCGATTTGGCGTTTCTCCTTTTTTGAACTGAATTTAATGACGGATTCGGTATAATAACTGTAATCAATCAGGTTGTAATTGCCATCAAAGTAGCCGTGCTCAATGGCGTATTTGGCTATTCCGGTGCCGGGATAAGGTGTGCAAAGGGTGCAGGCCGCGTAGTCCACTTTCAGTTCAATGTTCAGCTTCAGTGTTTCCAGATCGTCTTTCAGTGTGCCGCCGGGTATGCCTATGATGTTGTCGGAGAAAACCACAATCCCCGCCTTTTTAAGCAGCTTTATTCCCTTAATTAATTTATCGTGCCTGATGTTTCGTTTCAATACTGTGTTTGCCAATTCTTCATTGGCAGTTTCAATGCCCAGATTAACCGACTGGCAGCCCGACCAGGCAAGCAGTTCCACCATTTCCTCATTCAGCATATCGGCCCTCAGGTGGCAGTAGTAGGGCAAGCCTATCTCTTGCCTGTAAAGAGCCCCAAATTCTTTAAGCCACTTTACATTGTACACAAAAATACTTTCCCGGAAGGCGATGATCTGCACTGGCGCAATGCTCTGCACGTACTTAATTTCGTCCACCACGTTTTGCGGACTCCGTATCCTTACTTTTTTCCAGGTGTTGCCGTACAGGTCGGCCATGGATTGATTAAAGCAATAGCTGCATGGAAAAGGACAGCCCCGGTTGGTGGTAAATGATTTTACTGGTAACTGTTTCAGTCTTTCGTCAAATTCGTAGAGCAATTCGCGGGGAGGAAAGGGAATACTGTCCACATCACGACGTAATTTGCGTTGAGGGTTTTTATAAATCTGTCCATCGTATTTTACCCACAGATCCTCAATGTTCCGGTAATTCAGTCCATTTTCAAGGGCATGGCAAAGTTCCACTGAGGCATCTTCGCCTTCGCCACGGCAAATTACGTCCAGACCTTCGTGTTGAATGGTTTCAGGAAAATAAGTGACGTGGTGTCCTCCCAGAAGGGTAATACACTGTGGTCGCTTTTTTTTGAGGTGGGCCATTAAACCCAGGTAGTATTTATGCAGACCGGTTGTTGCGCCACAGGCCAGTACATCCGGTTCATAGTTTAAAAACACCTCTTCCACATTGATACCTCTGGTACCAATTACCTTGCAGGTATGGCCGGCCTGCATGAGACAGCCCGCAATGTAGAGTAAGCCAATGGGTTCGGCAGAATCAATTTCCTTAACAACAAAAAGCACTTTTAAACCCATTTAGTTTTGTTTTGGAAGGTACTGTTATCAAATATACTGATTGGATGGCTTTGGGCCAAGTACGAAGCTGAAAGAGGCTGCGTTGCCATAAATAGAAGGCTTCACTCTCGTTAGTATGACCGCTACTGTTTGGTGACTGTGAAATCGTGAACCCCAAAAAAGTACGAGATGTTGTAAATACTGATTTAATACAAAAAACAAGCGTTTTTGTGCTTCGCAGGTTTGAGCAAAACGTATAAAATCCGGCAGGTTTTTGCAACATGGCAATGTTTAAAAAGCCGAACCGGCAGAGTTGCTGTACCTGGGATTTTAGCACGGCAAATGCCCTGTTGGCATTTGAGAGGCTATGCGCAATGAGAATACCATGCCATGGCCCGCCAGGCAGACTTCCGAAAAATAATAAACTGAAGCGGTTTTTGCGGGCTTGATCCAACGTGCCGTTTTCAAAACGGCAGATAGAGTAAGAGCTTAATTGTTGCACTTTAACTTGTTGTATAACAGGCTTTAGTAAAAAATAGTATGATTTGATAAAGTAAAACCACCTGGCATTCGTCATCCTATAAAGAATGAATGTAGCTTTAGGCACAGAAATGAGCGATTTGCAGAAACGCACCACCCTTACCGGCGCTGTAAAACAATACGGACAACGTTTGCTTGGCTTTATTCGTGGCAAGGTAAAAACGCTCGAAGATGCCGAGGATGTGTTGCAGGACGTTTGGTTTCAGTTTAGCAACCTGGCGAATGTTGACGAAATTGAAAGCCTAAGCGGCTGGCTGTATTCGGTGGCGCGAAACCGTATTACTGATTTTTACAGAAAGAAAAAAACCGCCTCGCTTGAAGATATGAGCTATGAAGACGAGGATGGACAGATAACTATTAAAGACATTTTACTTTTGGACACGGGCGATAACCCCGACCTGATTCTGTTTAAGGAACTATTCTGGAAAGAATTAAACAAAGCGCTGGCCGAACTGCCCGAAAATCAGAGGCTGGTGTTTGTTGAAAATGAGATTGAAGATAAAACGCTGCAGCAAATAGCCAGCGAGCAGGGCGAGAACCTTAAAACCATTATCAGCCGCAAGACTTATGCGGTTAAATATTTAAGGCAGCAGCTCGAACCACTTTATAAGGAATTACAACTTTAGCGCATGAAACAAATGGAAACAAATCGTTTTAAAAGAAAAGGCCCCTGGTTTATGTTAATGTTTGCAGCATTTGCAGCTCTGGCTGGTTTGGCCGTGATGCTGTTGTGGAACGCCATATTGCCGGAAGTGCTGGGGGTAAAGGAACTGAGTTATTGGCAGGCCCTGGGGCTTTTGGCCCTGTGCCGTCTGCTGTTTGGTGGTTTTGGCGGCGGGCCCCGAAAACCACCCTTTGCCTCGCGGCGCTTCAACGAAAAATGGATGAACCTGAGCGAAGAAGAAAAAGTAAAAATGAAAGAAGAGTGGCGAAAAAAATACAGTTGCTGATGACCTGAATCCCGAAAAAACATTTCGGGATTTTTTGTTTAAGCGAAGTTTTTTTGTCCACAACAACGGCGCGACACATCTGGAAACATGGTTGCAAGCGCCACGGTGTACGTTTTGAATAGAACATGGCGAGGCTGTAACGAAAAAATTCAAAAAAAAATTCAGCAACATTAAAGTAAAACAAAACTTCATGCGTCTTCCTTATTATAACAAACAATAAAAACAACTAACAATGAAAAAATCAGTCCTAAAATCAATTTTTGGTGGCATGCTACTGGGCGCGTTCGTCTTTTTTACAGGGCCTTTGCTGCTCATCGTATTGCTCCTTAAATTCATCTTCACGCCCTTTGGTATGGGCAGGCTGGCCTATGCGCGGCACATGGGCTATGGTCCGCACTTTGCTGGCGGACCGCACTTCGCCGATAAAATCCGCAGCATGAGCGAGGAGGAATACAGCCAGTTTAAAAACAGCATGCAACACAGGCATTATGGTTACTGTGGTGCTAAATCAACAACAAACAATTAAAAAAACAACCACATGGAAAAAAGAAAACCAAGGTTCGCGATTGTGCTCGTCAGCGCAGCCCTTACATTCGTTACATTATGGGCAACAGTCGGCTTCCGCCACTTTCATCATGGCAGGCACTGTACCGAAATGAATACAGCAGCGGCGGATAAAAGTCAGGCAAATCCGTAATGAACGTATTACCCAAAAAAGGTTGTTTCAAAAAACTCAAGAGTTATGCGGAGCCTCCCGAAACAATTTCGGAGCAGACATATCTGCGTATCACGGAAGTGGTAATTTTGTTGAGTAAGCTGCTGAAACAAGTTCAGAATGATAGCGGATCAGCGTTTTGAGACAACCTTTTTATTTTGATTGAAGCGTGAAAGCGCGCGATGTAACTCTGTTAGGGCTTAGGATAGGCTGAACCAGTATCCTGTAACTAACAAAAAAGTGGTGTTTGACAAACCATTACCGCCCGGACTGCAACTTACTCCACCATCACTCTGAAATTACTTTGTTTAGCCGGGCTCTGCACCCGCACATAATAAATGCCTTTGGCAAATGCCGTTAAATCGAGATGTTCCTCCTGTTCTTCGGTTTTTAGCTGAAGTATAAGATCGCCAGTCTCGTTGTAAACACAGATATTCTTTTTACCCTCAAAACCAGATTGCATGGTCAGTTTTCCGTGGGTAGGATTGGGGAATAGTTTGATGAAGTTTTCATCCTGCCCGGCATGGTTCAATCCCACACAAGCCGATACCGATTGAGTAAATGCCGAACTTCCAACGCAATTATTGGCATCGCTGCCGGTAACCGTATAAACACTGGTGCTTGCCGGATTAATAACCAGCGAGGCCGAATTGCTACCGCCACTCCAGGTGTAAGTGCTGGCGCCACTTACCGTTAGTGTGCCCGTTTCGCCTTTGCAAATCAGCGTTTTACTGCTGCTTATGTTTAGCGTAGGCAGGGGATTCACAAAAACAGTCGCCAGATGTGTACTCAAACATTGGGTGCTTACAGACTGTGTTATGGCAGTTAACGTGTAGGTGCTTGTATTGGCAGGCGTTACCGCAAGCTGGCCCAGAGTGCCCGTGGGAATGCTGTTCCAGGAAAACGTGTTGGCACCACTGGCACTGAGTGTTACGCTGCCACCCTTGCAAACCGTAAGGCTGGAGGTGTAATTTACACTGGGTGTGATAACTGAAATACCTACAGTTTGTTCAGAAACACAGGTATTTGCCGACGACGTGCCTGCAACCGAATAGGTGTTGAAGCCCGAACCGGGCGTAACATAAAGGCTGTTTGTATTTGCGCCCGTACTCCATGTGTAAGTGCCCGCGCCGCTGCCGCTAAGATTGACACTATCGCCCAGGCACACCAGTGTAGAAGAAGCCGCTATGGAAATGGCCGCTGTGTTTTGAACCACCACCGGTATTTGCGCGACGCCTGTGCATCCCAGCGTATTGGTTCCGCTTACAGTATATGAAGTGGTAGTGTTTGGTGTTACCATTACCGATGCATTATTGCTGCCACCAGGCATCCAGGTGTAGGTGCCGCCTGTTCCTGCGCCGCTTGCCGTAACCGTAGCCGACTGCCCCTGACAAATAAGGGCTACCGAACTACTCAATATAATGCTGGGCGTTGCAAGCGTATTTACCTGCAGGGTTTGTGTAGCCACGCAGGTGCCATTGCCGGCAGTTACAGTGTAAACCGTAGCGGACTGTGGCGCCACAACAATACTTGAACCGGTTTGTGAACCCGGCAGCCAAGTATAGTTACTGACCGTTGAGGTGGCCGTGAGCCCACAGGTATAACCAACACAAACAGAAGACGTAGTGGCCGATGCATTTACCTGCAAGGGTGCCACCGTGATGGTGTACACCGAACTGCTGGTGCCGCAACCGTTACCTGCAACCAATGTGTAAGCGGTGGTGGTGGTGGGGCTAAACGCCTGTCCGTTTATTACGCCACCACTCCATGTAAAGTTTGGTGCGCCACTGGCGGTGAAACTGGTGCTCATGCCCGGGCAAATGGTGCTTTGCGCAGTGGCTACCGTTACCGAAGGCACAGACGTGTTTACAATAATTGCGAGTGTTGAAACCGAAACACAGTTAAGTGAATTGGTGGCCGATATGGAATAAATTGTGGAAACGGTTGGCGACAACGTAATCAGTGTGGAAGTGGTATTGCCGGTGCTCCAGGTGTAACCTGAACTGGCATTGGTAGCCAACGAAATGGTGCCCCCCGAACAAATATTAGTGCCGGGGCTCACACTCATACTGGGGCTGATTGAACGCACCCGACCGTTTACCCAGTTGGATGCAGTGCCCGAAAGCGCGAAAGAATTTAATGTGCCATGATTCCCGTTGCCCGAATAATCGGTGGCAATGCTG
>CALMNJ010000488.1 GCA_937868675.1 uncultured Bacteroidota bacterium
CACCACCTCGGTTGTGGCTTCGTTTACAAACAATATTGGTAACCCAAAATTTGAGTTTAAACTTGCCACCAAAGATCCAAACGGTAACTGCACCAATGGTATTATCCGCCACTGGGACGTGAATACCGACTGGGACAAGGATTTTAGCCGATATGTTTACACCTGGCCTCCAACCAAATACTTAAATATTTATGTAATCCGAAGCATGGCCGACGCTGCCGGTTACACGTTTCTTCCGGGTTCTGGCATTCCAACATCGGCCGACGCCATTGTAATCCTGAGCACTTATGTGGGAAGTATCGGTACCGGTAACGGCGGCACATCCAGAGCGCTAACCCACGAAGTGGGACACTGGTTTAATTTACAGCATACCTGGGGCGGAACCAATCAGCCTGGTGTTGCCTGTGGCGATGATGGAGTTAGCGACACCCCGATCAGCAAAGGGTTCACATCATGCAACCTCAATAATGCCAGTATCTGCAATCCACCCATTGTGGAAAACATGCAGAACTATATGGATTATGCTTATTGCCAGCGTATGTTTACGCAGGGTCAGAGTGTGCGTATGGTAAATGCCATTAACAGTTCGATCAATAGCCGCAATAATCTTTCAGCTTCGATCAATCTTCTGGCAACAGGCGTTACCTCACAAGGTAGTGGTTGTGCTCCTATGGTTGACATTTCGGCCCTCCCCTCCACCACCATTTGTTCCGGCAAATCACTGAATCTGGTAAGTTATACTTCCAATGCCACACCAATTTCCTATCAATGGAGCGCAGGCAGTGGGGCCACAGTAAACAGTCCTTCAACGCAAACCACCTCAGTGTTGTTTGCCAATCCGGGCACGGTAACTGTTTCGTGTACGGTAACCGGACCGGGTGGAAGTGTTACCAAAAGTCTGACCGTGCTGGTAAAAAATGGCGCTACAGATTATTCGTCTTCCTACTCCGAAAGTTTTGAGCTTAGCTCCTTACCAAATTACTGGAATTACATTGGGAGCCCTGGTGCGCAATGGCAGTTGTTTAACGGAGCAGCATCGCATGGTGCGCAAAGTATGTATGTAGCCGGCGAAACCCTTCCTGCCAACAGCACACTAATACTGCAAGGCCCTTCGTTTGATTTTAAAAACAATCCCGGCTCACTGTTTACTTTTAAATACGCTTACGCCAGACAAAGTAGTAGTAACAAGGATGTATTTAAAGTACAGGTAAGTAAAGACTGTGGCGGTACCTGGGCCGACATTTGGGCTCCCGGCACAGCAGCTCTGGCCGCACCTTCTGGAGGTGTAAACACGAATCCGCTTTACCCATTTGATGAGTGGGTGCTTTATGATCTTACTGCGCACCCGGCTTTCACGCCATACAAAAACGAAAGCAGTCTTAAAATCCGTTTTTATTTTCAGGAGGATCCGGGAGGTGCGGGTTATGGCAACCGTTTCTTTTTGGACGAAATTAATTTTGGAGTACCCAACGGGGTAAATGAAATAACCCGTTCAATCGGATTAAACTTGTACCCCAACCCAAGCAATGGTGGTTTTAAGCTTGGCTTTACACTTTCCGAAGCGGGTAGTGTTAATTACAACCTTTGTTCGGTTGACGGAAGCGTAGTGAGGCAAAGTCATGCTGTTTTAATGCCATCTGGCTCGCATGAAATAACACTTAATTCGGACGACACATTGGCTCCCGGAGTTTATTTTATTAACTTCCAGCTTAACGGTATTAATATGCGCTGTAAACTGATTTAAGAACAAAAATTAATGAAAACGTCTCGTT
>CALMNJ010000489.1 GCA_937868675.1 uncultured Bacteroidota bacterium
ATATAAGGACTTCGGTTTGGTAATGATCTATCTTTTTTATGAGCCAGAAGGCGAGCCCGGCTACAACAAGCCCCAGGCAAATACCGCCCACAACCTCACGCCCAAAAAGCAACAACACATCCAGAGCCGACAAATTTTCGACCCCCAGGTTAATCACCTGGCCTATGGTAACAAAAAACACCACGCCCACACCATCGTTAAACAAAGACTCTCCGTTTATGGTGGCCTCTATTTCGCGGGGCATGTTTGATTGTTTGAGAATGCCAATAACCGCTATAGGGTCGGTGGGAGACACCAGGGCACCAAACCAGAGGCAGTAAACATACTCAACCTGAATTCCGAAGACGCCGAATACCAGCCAAATCAGGGTGCCAAAAAAGAACGTGGAAAGCGCCACGCTGAGGGTGGAAAATGCAACAACCGCAGTGCCTTGTTTACGCAGTTCGGACGTTTTGATGTGAAGCGAGCCCGCAAAAAGCAAAAAGCCAAGCATGGCATTAAGCAGCGCCTGCGAAAAGTCTATACTGCGCACCATGTCTTCAACGTAATGGTGAAAGGTGCTGCTGAGTTTTCCCTCAATAATAATAATGAGCGAAAACACCAGCGAAATAAGCATAAGCCCGATGGCTGGTGGCAACTTTAAAAACCGGACGTTGATATATGAGAAAATGGCGCACACCGCAACCAGTAACGAAATAAGTAAAGTTATATTCATGGTACACGAATATAACGGTTTGCAATGTAAACTGGGGTGCATTGTTTCGTTTCAAACAGGTATTACACTGCTTTCTGGAGAACTTGATGCCATCGGGATTTATGGCTAACTTAGAACTACCGCTGGTAAATGGCGTTTACTTTGCCACGATTACCAATAGCAAAAATGAAAAGATCACGAAGAAATTGCTCATTGCAAAATAAACAAGATCGTTTTTTTAAATGGCAGAGGCAGTGTTTACTGCCCCTGCTGTTATTTCTTGCGCCTGTTTATTTTTCTCAGTCAATTGCCAATTACATAAGCAACGGTGGTTTTGAAGAGAATTACAATAATTGTGCAGGACCGGGCTATCCCTTAATGGTTGCCAAATCTTGGTTAAGTATTGATTCAATAAGTTTCGGAGGAGTGTACTTTAGTTACTGTAATAACAAAGTACCTAAGAGTATCAACACATACCAATACCCTCACTCCGGCTCATCACATATAATTACGAACTTTTACTGTCCGTTTTGTGGAATAAGAGGCTACCCAAAAAACCGCTTGAAAAAAAGACTGGAGGCCGGTAAAACCTATTGTGTGAAGTATTACGTGAACATTTCAAATTCCAGCCCCTTTGGCATGGATGGCTTCGGGGCTTATTTTGGTGATGGCAGCATTGATACCATTAGCAAATGCACCATACCACTTACTTACATAACACCGCAGGTAAAAAACCCATTGGGCAACGTGATAAAAGACACCCTGAACTGGGTGCCCATAACAGGCACTTTTGTGGCCAACGGCACTGAGAAATACGCCCTGTTAGGCAATTTTATGGCCGACAATGCGGTAACTACCGCCTCCATAGGCGGGCAATACTACCCTCAGCAATGGACAGATTTGCTTGTTGACGATGTCTCCTGCATTGATGTTGATTTACCCGCTTTTGCCGGCCCCGACCTGTCCATTGCCCCCGGCGATAGCGCCTTTATTGGCCGGCAACCCGATGTGGGCATTGATGAAGCCTGCCGGTGGTATAAATTGCCGGCCAGCATTACGCCCACAACTCCGGCCCTTGATACCGTGGCGGGCCTGTATGTTAAGCCGGTGGTAACCAGCACCTACGTGGTGCGTCAGCAGCTCTGGTGCAGCGGGGTTAAGTGGGACACCGTGGTGGTGTACATGAACCTGACCGGGGTGGAAAAACGAAACGCGCTGAATGATGAATTAAAGATTTGGCCGGTGCCGGCGACTGACAAACTGCATTTACAGGTTAAGGGCGCGGGATTATGGACACTCGGCTTTGAGCTTGAAATTAGAAACGCTTTGGGGCAGGTTATAAAGAGAGTGGAAAACGTAAGCCTGAATGGCAGCGGGATTGAAATTGAAACCGCCGGCCTGCCCGAAGGGGTTTACACCCTGCTATTAAAAAGCGGCAGTTCTGAAACCGTTAGCCGGCGGTTTATACTATCGCGATAGCTGAGTGGCTTACGGGAGCAACCTCAACAATTGCCAGGCGCCCCTTCAGGCCGGGGCCAGTTATGCAAATTACTCAGATTATAACCAAGCTCAGCCTGGCATGTGCCGTACATTCAACGCGGTTTTACACAAGACTCGTTCGCGCTTTTACCCAACCGGGCATTCAGATTTATCGAAAAAGCATAACGGTCGTTGAGCTGTATGCCATAATAATATTGGTATATAGGAAGTTCGTATAAAACCGAAAGGCTATACTTTTTTAAAAAGCGGAAATTGAGCTGTGGCACCAGAATAAAGCGATAGCCCCCCGAAGAAGTAACTTTTATACCGTCGCGGTAACTATGTTCCCGTACCTCGTTTCGCACTTGCAGCAGGCCAGAGAAATTATCAAGGAATGATTTGCTCACCATCAACGAAGTAATATAAGTATTGCCCTCCCTGTAGTGCCTCGGGTTTTCGGAGCTAATGTTAACATTGTTGATCAGAAAAAGACTAACACCGCTCGAATCGAACTCCTTGAACAAAAAAGACTGAATGGAAATCCCATAAGCCGCATTGCTTGGCTGTACATCCTCCGACAATTCCACCCCATTCACCACCTGTGGCTGTAACGACCATGGGATGCGCCCGCCCAGGCCCATTGTAAATTCAAAACCTCTTAAAGTATCCTTCCATATATTGTACTTGCCCGTAAATATTGCAGAGGCTCCCCCCGAACCATTAAGGCTATAGTTTTGATTCAGTATGTTAAAATTCTGGGTTCGGTTAAGATAATAGCCCGCCTCTGCCTGCACTGTAACTTTTTTTGAAATACCATAACCAACAAGCAGGTTAACAAAATTGTTGTTGGCATCATTAACAAATTTAAAGCTCGACTCATGATCGCCCTCGACATACCCTTTTGAAAAACCATATTTATGATAAGCATTAATCTGTAGGGTATGTTTGGGCAAGGTGCCCTGGTTGGTGTTGCCCCCAATGGGACTACAGCCTCCGCAACATTGCGAATAGCCGGCACTTGCAAAAAAAAGCAGCCCAGCCTGAAGAAATACCTTGGTCATGCCTTTCCAGGTCACTTTACGTAAATGTTTATTGTTTTCGATTCGGAGTTGTTGTTCTTATCTGTAACCGTGCAGGTAACTTCGTGGTTGCCGGTGCAACAGGTACTTGCTCCAAAAAGCACCAGGCTTCCGCTTCCAAACAGGTCGCCGGCAGATGACGACCATTTGTAGCTTCCGTCGCCGCTAATACTGGCCTTAATATTGGTTACGTTTCCCTGCTGAATGGTATCATGATCAGACTTCAGTTCCTTGAAAGTAAACAGCTTGTCGGCCCCGGTGGGTTGCGTGGGGCTCTTTTTTTTGCAGGAAAGCAATATTCCTGCCGATATGAATAAAATCAACAGGTATTTCATGAATACAGGTGGCTTAATACACATTTAGTCTGATAATTGGCTAAATTGCCGCAACAATTATGCCAAATATATTAAAAATTAACAAACTTAACCGTGGATTTTCCCCTTTAACCTTGCTTTTTGAAATGAAATATTACTCAGTAATTTTAGTGTTTAACAAATAAAGGCACATTGTTTGTTAATATTTTAACGATTGCAATGATGAAGATGAGGTTAGCTTTTTTCAGTTCCGGCATAGGGGCTTTGTTTATTATTTTTACTTCATTTTCATCGGCTGCCAGCTGCCTTTTACACAATCCACCCATTATTGACTTTGAAGCCAGCTATCTGTGTTATGGTACTAAAACGCATTTTACCAATGCCACCATTTCCACTTCGGCCCTAAGTTACACCTGGACGATATTTGCACCTGTGGCTGGCGGCAGTACAACCGTGATCTTTTCATCCAATCAAAAGGACATTGATTTTCTGT
>CALMNJ010000490.1 GCA_937868675.1 uncultured Bacteroidota bacterium
CATTTACACAGCAGGAAGGGCAAGAAACATTATCATTGATAAAACAGATGCTTCGGGTAAAACACTTTATGTGGGAAGCTCTTCGAGTGGTGTGTTTAAAAGCATTAATGGCGGTGTTACGTGGAATCCGGTAAACGACCAGGGTAAGATTCGCAATATCAGCTATATGGCCCAGGATATTTCGGGCACCATTTGGGTAGGCACAGGCGAAGGATTTTTACGCTGGGGCCAAAAAACAAAGGCGCAAAGCGGCACCGGTCTGTATAAACTCGATCAAAGCACTTCCCAACTGGTTCAGATAAAAGATGCCACTGTAACCGGAGCTGTTATTAATCGCATCGCATGTTCGCCGGCAAATGCCAATGTTATTGCCCTTGCAACCAGCAAAGGCATCCTGGTTTCGCTTGATGGTGGCAGCAGTTTTTCTTCACCCGTCGGACAGCTCACCCACAGCCTTTCAATGGGCATGGACGTGAAGTTTGACAATACAGGAATTTTGTATTGCTCTCAGGGAAGCGAGCTGGCGTATTCAGTTCCTGCAGCCGGCATTGACTACGGAAGCATCAGCTCAAAAGTATTCAAATCAACCGACAACCAACTCTCTGCACTTACCGATATTACACCCACCAATGCCGCCCTTCCCAATTCGGTTTATGGCCGCATTGAACTTGCCATTGCACCATCCGACAACAGTTGCATTTATGCTTCATGTTCTGCAAAAAGCACATCCAATCCAACCACTGCTACTCAGGGATCGGAGTCATCCGCTTCTATGAAAGCCCTGTTTGTGAGTTATAACGGAGGCAGCTCCTGGGGTATGGCTGTTCAGGGTTCGCCAGCAAACGACCCGCTTATGAATGGCGGAACCATCGCTTCCGGCGACTATGCTCAGGTGTTGAGTGTTTTGCCAGGCACTAAAGATGTGTTGGTTTTCGGGGGATATCGCCTCTTTATATTTGCGCGCAATGGCGGCACCGACGCAAATCCGATTTTCTCTTACTATCAGCTTGGCACCAACCTTATCAACACCAGTCCATATTACCTTCATGAAAACATTCACGACATAAGATTTTTCCCCGGAAGCAACGGTTTCTATACCACCTATCTGGTAACTGATGCGGGTATTTTCCGAACCACCGATTTTTTCCCGATGAGTTATTCCACCCAGGTTTTTGGCGGATCGTTCCAGCCTTTTTACAAGGGGTTGGTTACAGGCCAGTTCAACTCGGTAAGTATTGAGCGTTTTCCTGTTGGCGCCAATACCGGTACCAGCGCAGCAAGCGGTCAAAGCGTTCAGCCTTACTCAGGTTTTATTGGCGGAACCGGAGGTAATGGACTTTCATACTATAGTGGTAAAGCCGATGTTGTAACTCAGGAAACCAATTACCTTGGCGGTGAAGTGTATAACGCCGAATTTTCACGTATACTGGATGGTGCTGTGCTGCTTAGTAACAGCAATGGTGGTATTTACCGGAGTTCAAACATTAAAACAAGCAGTCCGAGCCTTGTTAATAGCAACAAATACACCGGCTCGTCCATTTCGGTTATTTCACCTAACGCACTTGGTTTTCAAAACAACAATGTTTCTACGGGTACGCCTTTTAAACTTTGGGAAAATTACGGACAATTGGCCGTTAGCCCCGACTCAGCCGTTTTTTACAATGATACATCGCGGGTTGGCGCTGGTGTTGCGTTGGATATTGCCACCTTAAACAGCCAGACCACGTTCACATTCGCGGCCGGAAGGCCAAATCCTCGCGCAATGATTGACAGCGTGGTGATTCGCACCACCACCGTTACTGTGCCTGTGTCAAACTCATATTCAGTTTGCCCTACCCCACTGGCAGGCGCCGATAGAAGAGATGTAAACATTAAACTCCAGAACAACTATCCTTACAGCCTCACGGGTACCAGTGTTCCACAGATTTCGGGCGTGCTTGGTTTGGTAAACGGCACAGCTGCTGTAGGAGTTACTCTGAGCCCGGTTGACCAGTTTGATCTTATTAAAGTAACTTTTAACACCGCTCCGTTTGCCACTTACACCACGCCATTTTATCCGTACTCGGCCACAGCACAGGCAAGTAATGCAACCGTGCCTAATGCCGCCGCATACTATAAGGTTTATGCCACCATTTTCTATAAATACAAAGCGGGCGATGAAGTAAGTGTGATTGACAACAACATTTCTACTAAAACATACACCTACACCGGAAACCTCACGAAAGACTTGCGCTGGACAAAAACCTCAGCCAATCTGAGCCTTGATCCTAAAGGCCCTAAAAATGGCATTAATCCAACACCTGTGGTTAACCGTGCCACGAACCCACTGTTTAAAATTCCAACTTTGCGTTCGGCCAGATTGGCTATAGTACTTAATAACCCTGACTTTACAAACAACGGGGCCAACAGCGCTTACGCCATTGTGGTTGCCAAAAACGCCCTTAACCTCAACGACCCACTCAATTTTGTGAGGATAAGTCAGTCTGGTTGTTACTCGGACGACTCACAGGGTAAAGCCAGCACGCAAACAATTACCATTCCGGGCAGGCCTACCATGCTTGAATGGAGTAAGGCCGGCACCGAATTGTATTACGCAACCGACGATAATAAGGTGTATCGTGTTTCGCACATTACTGATATTATGGATCTTTCGTCAAGCAGCTATTCCGGAAAGTTTTATACCGATGTGTTTTCTTATCCTATCAATTCAGGCGTTCTTAATCCTAACTGCCCATACCGCACCACGTTGCTTGGTACTTTTACAAAGCCAATCTCGAGCATTGCACTAAGCAAGGATGACAAAAATATTGTTGTAACCTTCAATAACCCCAATCCTGCATCAAGCGCTACCACCGAGGCTATGGTGGTTTCCAATACAAACGATATACGCGTTTCGGATGCCAGTAATATTGGCTGGACAAGAGAAGACGACAGCAATCTGGCTGGTAATGTAATTTACTGTTCGCTGGTTGAGAAAAACGATCCCTCTAAAGTGTTTGTTGGAACCGATAACGGTGTGTTTTACACAAGTAACATTACCGCTTCGGGTGCAGCCGCCTGGACCAACGTAAATAATATTTCTGTTGCCGGCGGTAAACTGCCAAACGTTCAGGTGTTCGACATCAAGCAGCAACAAATGGATTCGTGGGACTGCTACAATTCAGGCCAGATTTATATCGCAACCAACGGACGCGGTGTTTGGACTACCAGTAACTTCCTTGCCGGTTATTATACAGGAATTGAAAACAACAGTCTGCGCGAACGCGGAACCAATAACCTGAGCGTTTTCCCGAATCCTGGCAATCACCAGGTAACCATCAGTTTTGATGCTGTTGACGGCGAGCATGCAACGCTCCAGATCATGGATTTGAGTGGTCGTATTGTAAAATCAGAAACCATCGGAAACCAGTTAAATACAGGCGAAACCAATTATAGTTTCTATGTATCTGATCTTAACCCTGGAATTTACCTGGTAAACGTAAACAGCAATGCCGGGATAAAACGTACTGCCAAACTGATTGTATCGAAATAACAGCACTTGTTTAATAAAAAAGCCGTCAATTAACTGGCGGCTTTTTTTTTGCCATTAACTTTACCTTAATGAAAACCACCGAGAGCGATTCGTATTACAACAACCTGGAGCAAATGAGCCTATCTGAGTTGCTTAGCAATATGAACAAGGAAGATAAAACCGTTCCTTTGGCAGTTGAAAATGCTTTGCCTCAGATAGAAAAGCTAGTGGAGGCTGTTACCGGAAAAATGAAGGCAGGGGGCCGGCTTTTTTATCTTGGCGCAGGCACCAGTGGCCGGCTTGGTATTGTTGATGCCAGCGAGTGCCCGCCTACCTATGGCATTGAACAGGGTCGTGTAATAGGC
>CALMNJ010000491.1 GCA_937868675.1 uncultured Bacteroidota bacterium
CTGCTGATATCGCCATCAGCCATCAGCACCGATGAGGTAATGGAGGAACTTCACATCTCGCGCGGCAATGCCAACATGAGCTTGCGCGATCTGCTTGACTGGAGCCTGATTAAAAAAGAATTGCGTCCGGGCGACCGCAAAGAGTATTTTATGGCCGAGAAAGATATTTGGGAGGTAGCCCGCCGCATTGCCTCTGAGCGCAAGCGCCGCGAAATAGAACCCGTTAAACGTGTACTTAACGAACTGAAAGCGGTAGAAGGCGACAGGAAAAAACCGGAAATAAAAGAGTTTTCGCAGATGATGGGCCAGCTGGATGGCTTTGTAAGCAAGATGGATAAGGGCGTGGAAATGATGATCAACAGCAAGGAAAGCTGGTTTTTTGGCACATTGCTTAAACTCATGAAATGAGACCTGCTATCCATACAGCAATCCATTACATCGCTGCAGGCGTTTGGCTTATAAACGGATTGCTTTGCAAGGTGTTAAATCTTGTCCCCAGGCATCGCGAAATAGTAAGCCAAATAATAGGACAACACTATGCCGGTACATTTACCTTCATCATTGGCTTGCTGGAGTGTTTAATGGCGCTATGGATATTGAGCGGGCTTTGGGCCCGCGCAAACGTCATTATCCAGGTTGCGGTAATTATTACCATGAACCTGATTGAATTTAGCCTCGCTCCTCATCTGCTGCTATGGGGCCGCTTCAATATTATATGGGCTTTGTTGTTTTCTGTTATACTGTTATGGAATGAATTTGGTCTGAATCCTAAAAAAACAACGACATGCGTGATTTCTTAAAAAACCATCCGTTCGCTGTGCAGGCGTTTTTTAAAACCTCGGTTGTACTCACCTACTCGGCACCAGCCACTGAATTACAGAAATTAATACCTGAGTGCCTTACCCTTGATACATTTGGTAACAATGCCTTTGTAGCAGTGGCCATGGTACAAACAAGAAATCTGCGCCCCAGGGGATTTCCTGAATTTATGGGCAACAATTTTTTTCTGGCCGGTTACCGGATTTTCGTGCGTTATCAGAATTTAAAAGGTAAAAAGTTACGCGGCCTTTACATTTTGAAGTCGCTTACTGATAAAAAAAAGATGGAGGTTCTTGGCAATACCTTCACGCATTACAATTATTCGCAAACAGATATAGTCGTTGAAGAAGTTGGAGGCTGTCAGCACTTTTTTTCAGCCGGCTCGGGCATTGATGTGTATGTTGAAGAAGGAACCGAGAACACGCTGTTACCTGCCGGATCTCCATTCCCGGGCTGGAAGGAAGCGCGACGTTTTGCGGGTCCACTCCCCTACACATTTACCTTCAACGAACAAAAAAAAGAAGTACTCATTATAGAAGGTGTTCGTGAAAACTGGACGCCTCAGCCCTTACTGGTAAATCAGGCGAAAGTGAGCATGCCCGAAGTTTTAAAGAACACACATCTCCAGTTAGCCAATGCTTTCATTGTAAAAAACATTCCCTATTGCTGGAAGAAAGGAGTAAAAGAAACATGGAAACCGAACGAGGTCCTTTCCAGGGCGTAATAAACGTGATCCGCTTCAACTGGCACTTCTATGCCCTGGCGCTTGTAACATGGCTTGCTTTATTGTTTGCTGCGCTTTATCCGGATTGGGAATTTTCAGTCCGCACCCGTTTTATTATGGTTGCAGCATCGCTGCCGGTTCTGATGTCGTTGTTTGTTTCTTTTTTTGTATACGACCTCTCCGGCTTTTATCGTTTCGACTGGCTGAAAATATTTGATCTGAGGCTCAACGCTAAAATCCTGAATATCCATGCCGGTTTCGATGAAAGCAGTGCGGTTCTGAAACAAAAATTATTGCCGGCGGGATTTACCGTTCTGGATTTTTACGATCCGGAAAAGCACACCGAGGTATCGGTAAAACGGGCGCGTAAAGCCTATCCCGGTTATCCCGGAACTATAAAAACGTGTACGCATCAACTGCCATTATCCAGCGGAAGTACCGATACCGCTTTTGTTATCTTTTCGGCGCATGAGATCCGAAACCGGGAAGAACGAATTCTGTTTTTTGGTGAGCTCAACCGCGTGTTAAGCCCTGAAGGCAGTATTGTGGTGGGCGAGCATCTGCGTGATACGGCTAACTTTCTTGCGTACAACATTGGCTTTTTTCACTTCTTATCCGAGCGCGAATGGAAAAAAACGTTTGCTCTGGCAGGCCTTTGTATCAGTACTGAAAAAAGAATCAATCCCTTTGTAAAAATTTTTATTCTCCGGAAATCATGAACGCTGTACTTACAATAACCGGTTATTTTCTTATCCTGCTGGCCCTGTTCCATGTTGTGTTTCCGGTGTATTTTAAATGGGCGCAGGAGCTCCTGAGCATTAGCCTTGTAACCCGGCAGATTGTGTACGTGCATACATTTTTTATAGGGCTTACTTTGCTTCTCATGGGTTTACTGTGTTTAACGGCATCAAGCGAGCTCCAATACACGTTACTGGGCAGAAAAGTTGCACTCGGACTCTCCATATTCTGGCTCGCGCGGCTATTCATTCAGTGGTTTATTTTTTCGCCGCGCCTCTGGAAAGGAAAAATATTTGAAACCGGCATGCACGTGCTGTTTTCGTTTTTCTGGATTAGTTTAAGCACTGTTTTTATCCTAATTTATCTGACCAATAAATGATCCGCTTTAAAAAAATTGTTATCGCAGCAGGTACTGGCCAAATAGGGAAAGCGCTTGTGAAGCATTTTTCTGAAACAAGTGAAGAGATTATTATTTTGAGCCGGAGGGCCCACGCAAAAAGTGGAAACGTGAAAACCGTCAACTGGAATGGCCGCGACGTTGGGAACTGGTCAGTTGAACTGGAAGGCGCAGACCTGTTGATAAACCTCGCCGGTACCAGCGTAAACTGCCGGCATACACCCGAAAACAAAAAGCGCATTCTGGATTCCCGGATTGATGCCTTGAATACACTTGCAAAAGCTGTTGAACTTTGCAAAACCCCTCCATCGGTTTGGATACAGGCCTCGGCAGGAGCTCTTTACAAGGCCGGCCATGAGCCCTCTAACGAAAACGATTTTACCAATGGAACCGGATTTATGGCAGATGTGTGCCGGAGCTGGGAGGCGGCATTTAACCCGGCGCTAAGTAACGTTAAGAATGTACGTAAAGTCATTCTACGCATTGGCATTGTGTTGGGAAAAAATGAAGGTGCTTTTCCAAAACTAAGAAGGTTCGCAAAACTGGGATTGGGCGGAAAAGCAGGCAACGGCAAACAAATGATTAGCTGGATACACGAAGACGACGTGGCTTTGATGGTAGAATGGATTGTTGCACAAAAAACCATTTCGGGCCCGGTAAACTGTTGCGCACCCGAACCTGTAAGCAATAAAACATTCATGAAGTTGCTCCGGAATCAACTGCACGTTCCCATCGGGTTTCCGGCGCCTGCTTTTGTCCTCAGAATGGCTGCGGTTTTCATGAATACAGAAGCTTCGCTGGTGCTTGATAGCATGTGGATGCATCCGGAAAAAATACTGCAAAGCGGGTTTAAATTCAAATATGGAAAACCCGTAGACGCTTTAATGAATTTATTACAATAAGCTATGCCCGGCATATTTTTAAAAGCAGAATGGCGCAAATTGATTCTTGCCAATTACGAAATAGAAGAAAACCTTCTGAAAAAGTACCTGCCCGCGGGAACAGAAATTGACACATGGAACGGACGCTGCTACGTTAGTCTGGTTGGTTTTATGTTTCTGAACACAAAAGTAAAGGGGGTTCCCATTCCGTTTCATCGTCATTTTGAGGAGATCAACCTGCGTTTTTACGTGAAACGCGAAACAGCAAATCACGGATTAAAAAGAGGCGTTGTGTTTATCCAGGAAATTGTCCCCAAAAGAGCCATAAGCCTTATTGCAAATGCAGTATATAATGAACCCTATGTTCGCATGGAGATGCGCCACAAACAAGAACTGCAAGGCGATAGCATAACCATTCAATATGGATGCAAAAACGGCAGGTGGCACCAGGTGGAAACGAAAGCCCTGAACACAGTCGTTGATTTTAAACCAGGCAGTGAGGAAGAATTCATTACCGAACACTACTGGGGTTATACGCGCACGCGCAAAGGGCAAACCCAGGAATATGGCGTCGAGCATCCGTCCTGGAAAATGTATCCGGTAACGGAGTTTAGGTGTGATTTTGATTTCGGGGCTTTGTATGGTTGTGATTTTGAGGGTCTGAGCAGCCGCCCGCCCCGTTCGGTATTTTTAGCCGAAGGATCCGAAATTGTGGTGCGAAGCGGAACGCAACTAAAATAAAGGACGCCTTTATGATAATTGACATCCTGAATTGTTTGTGCTATATTTAAAAACTCAACAAAAAAATAGACTAAATTATGAGCACAACCACTGCTGTACCTTCTGACCTCGAGATTGCAACCAATGCAAAAATCAGGCATATAAACGAGATTGCCGACAAACTCGGTATTAACCGCGACGATCTGGAATACTACGGAAAATACAAGGCCAAGCTGCCACTGAACCTTATTGACGAAAATAAGGTGCAGCAAAGCAACCTAATATTGGTAAGCGCCGTGAATCCCACTCCGGCCGGCGAAGGTAAAACCACGGTTTCGATCGGGCTTACCGACGGCCTCAACAAAATCGGGAAGAAGGCCATGGTGGTGTTGCGCGAGCCATCGCTGGGGCCCGTGTTTGGCATGAAAGGCGGCGCCGCGGGTGGTGGTTATTCGCAGGTAATTCCAATGGTAGATATTAATCTCCATTTTACGGGTGACTTTTCGGCCATTGAAAAAGCAAATAACTTATTGGCCGCACTCATTGACAATAATCTTCAAAACAAAACAAACAACCTTGGCATTGACCCCCGCACCGTGGTCTGGAAACGCGTAATGGACATGAACGACCGCGCACTTCGCGACATTGTCATCGGGCTGGGAGGAACGGCGAACGGTATTCCCCGCGAAACCGGATTTAATATTACGGCCGCTTCGGAAATCATGGCCATACTTTGTCTGAGCAAGGATTTTGCCGATCTTAAAAAACGCTTAGGCAGCATTTTTATCGGTTACACTTTCGATAAACGCCCTGTGTATGCCCGCGAACTTAAGGCCGAAGGCAGCATGGCTATTTTATTGAAAGACGCCATCAAACCAAATCTGGTACAAACACTGGAGGGCAATCCTGCCATAATTCACTGCGGGCCATTTGCCAACATTGCGCAGGGAACCAACTCGATTGTGGCCACAAAAATGGGCATGTCATTGAGTGATTATGTTGTAACCGAAGCAGGTTTCGGTGCTGATTTAGGTGCCGAAAAATTTCTTGATATTAAATGCCCGGTAGGCGGACTCAAACCAAAAGCCATGGTAGTGGTGGCCACCATTCGCGCGTTGCGTCACCACGGAGGTGCCAAGCCCGACGAGTACAATAAGCCAAACATGGATTACATTAAAAAAGGCTTCGAGAATCTGGAGAAACACATTGAGAATTGCAAAAAATTCGGCTTCACAATTGTGGTAGCCATCAATAGCCGCATTGGCGACACCGATGAAGAGGTGAACTATGTAAAAAGCAAATGCGCCGAACATGGTGTAAAAGCGGTTGAATCGTATGGCTGGGGCAAAGGCGGCAATGGCACGCAGGACCTGGCACGCGCCGTGGTAGAAACAATTGAAAGCGGCGTAAATAACTATAAACAACTCTACGACTGGAGCCTGCCCATTGAACAAAAAATTAAAACCATCGCCACCGAAATTTATGGAGCCGACGATGTTACATACTCGCCCAAAGCACGCACTCAACTGAAAGAATTTGAAAAGCTTGGCATGAATGGATTTCCGGTATGCATGGCCAAAACACAAAAATCGTTTTCGGAGGACGAGAAAAAAGTGGGCAGGCCAAGAGGGTTTAAAATAAACATCCGTGAATTTGAAGTGGCCGCCGGAGCAGGGTTTGTGGTGGCCATTGTGGGTGAAATGATGCGTATGCCTGGCTTGCCGGTTATTCCTGCATCCGAAGGCATGGATATTGACAACGAAGGCAATATTACCGGCTTATCGTAATAAGTAATTCTTTAAACAAAATGGCCGCCTGCTTTAAGTTACATAAAGAGGCGGCCGTTTTCATTCTAATTATAATCGGCCTTACTCTTCGGTATATTGAAAGATTAATCGCATCTGTGTTTGTAGTCGTTCGGATCAAAATAATCCATGCTTAGAACACGGATACTGGTTGAGTTTGGTTCCGTTAACGGCTTAACTGATTTTGCCGAGTCTAAAAGTATCACATTATGCCCGAAACCAGAGGGGTTTATTCTTTCCTTTGTAACGCCTCTGTTCGCAGCATAATCTGCAATTTCGTTTAAATCGTGGTATTTGTTTTCTTTTCGCCGGATGACCTCAATGATTGCGCACGGGTATTGCTTCATAAACAAAATCAATGAGTCCAGATAAAGCTTACTTTTTACGGTATCTGCTTTACCGTTCCTTAAATAACTTATATGGTTGTTTCAATATTTAGTTCAAGTTTCTGAGTCAAGCCATGTTTCATTTTATACTAAGACTAGGGAGATTGTCTGAAAACAACCTTGCATAACTGCGTTGCTTCGTACTTATTATATAAGACAGGTTTATAATAAACTGTTTAAGCCTGATATTTAACAAGTTAGCTCCTGCCCCGAAAGAAAGCACGCGGCACTAATAGAGGCTTGAAGGCCCTGAATCGTTAAAGCAAGTTAATTTGTTAAAAATGAATATCTTTGGCACGAATCCTGAAAACAGGTTAAACAAGAATTAAATGTTAACCATGAACAAGAGAATTACAAATAACAAAAATCAAAACTTCAGAATTATGAAAACCACCTCTTATCTGCTGCTTATTCCTGCAGCCACCATGCTTACCCTTGGGGCCTGTAAATCAAAAAAAGCCCCTCCGCCCCCAACCGTTCAACAGCAAACCGGAGCCGTGGAAATATCAGTTCCTTTCAGCTCTAAGGAATATCGAAGCGATGCCGAAAACTTCAGATCGAAACAAGTAGGTAAATCCCCCGATCTGGCAACGGCTAAAAAAATTGCGTTCCAAAACGCCCGTGCCGAAATGGCCGCCAACATCAATGCTTTGGTAAAACGTGTTACTGATCAATATACCAACCAGCGTACCGTAGGCAATGCTCAGGAGTTTGAAAATAAATTCGAAGAACTGGCCCGCGAGGTTGTTAGCCAGGAGCTTTCGAACGTAAAAGAAATTGGTGAGAAAATTTTTAAAGAAACAGATAACACTTA
>CALMNJ010000492.1 GCA_937868675.1 uncultured Bacteroidota bacterium
ACGGGAAAGACCTGAACGATCCCGGACGCTCGGCCATCAGCGGCAATCCCAAAGATGCTGGCGCCTTTAAAACGCCCGGACTTCGCAACATTGCCAAAACCGCGCCTTACATGCACAACGGCATGTTTAAGACCCTGCGCGAGGTAATTGACTACTACGACCAGCCCGACAAGTTTGTACCAAACGCGATTAACCGCGATACGATTTTGCGCAAACCTTTGGGGCTTACCGAAACTGAGAAAAAAGATCTTGAAGCCTTTTTATCGGCCCTTAGTGATACGGAAGAAAAATAGCTTGCTTCCTGGCTCATAAACCTGACAGTGGTGTTGAATTAAAGCCGGGTTATTCACTTTGTTCATCTATTTATTATTACAAAGAACCGTTGCTACCCTTTAATGAATGAGGTAATTAAACAGTGTTACTCAACGTGCAAAATGCTCTATATTTACCAATTAACTTACTTCCCCTCAATCTAAAACCCACCCCGGACCACTGCTTAACACTTACTTTTTTTGCTGCATACAGCGTTTCGTGATTTATAAATTACCAGTAAAAAATTAAGACGCGTACTATTTTTACATATTAAAAAATTCCAACAATTAAATTATTCTGACAGGGAAATCCATTTGATAATTCATTTTACATCATTAGTTGAGCCGACCTTTCCAACTACCAGCAAAATCTTCACTTCTCAACCATTTCCAATATTTCCTGACAAAAATCAGCCCGCCTGCCCTGCCCTTTTGCGAACTTTGGCGGTTTGTATGTTCAAACTAAATACACAACCGGGTTGTTACAAACCACAACGTAAAACCAATTCATGAATCCAACCACAGACATTGAACTCATGGCACCGGCAGGCTCTTTCGAATGCATGATGGCAGCCATACAGGCAGGCGCCAACTCGGTGTATTTTGGTGTGGAACAGCTTAACATGCGCACCAAATCGAGCAACAATTTTCTGGTGGACGACCTGCCCGAAATTGCCCACATTTGCAATCAGTATAACGTAAAAACATACCTCACGCTCAACACCATTATTTACGACCACGACATTAACCTTATGAAACGCATTGTTGATGAGGCCAAAGCCAACGGCATCACCGCCGTTATTGCCAGCGACCATGCCGTGATGCACTATGCTCTTAAAGCTGGACAACCGGTTCATATTTCCACTCAGTGTAACATTACCAACATTGACACCGTGGAGTTTTACGCCGCCTACGCCGATGTGATGGTACTTTCGCGCGAGCTGAGCCTGATGCAGGTGGCCGCCATTGCCCGCGACATTGAGCGCCGCCAGATCAAAGGTCCCTCGGGCCGGCTGGTGCGCCTGGAAGTGTTTGGCCATGGTGCCTTGTGCATGGCCGTTTCGGGCAAATGTTACCTGAGCCTGCACACACACAATGCGTCCGCCAACCGAGGTGCTTGCGTGCAAAACTGCCGCCACAGTTACATTGTTACCACAAAAGAAGATGGCATAGAGCTCGAAATTGACAACGAGTACATAATGTCCGCCAAAGATTTGTGCACCATTGGATTTTTGCCTCGCATTGCCGAAGCAGGCGTTGGCGTACTCAAAATAGAAGGCCGTGGCCGCAGTGCCGATTACGTTTATGTCACCACGCAATGTTACCGCCAGGCGCTTGATGCCCTGAACAACGGCACCTACACGCCCGAGAAAATAAACGGCTGGATGGAAAAGCTGGCTACCGTGTTTAACCGTGGCTTCTGGGATGGGTATTACCTGGGCCGCACCATGGGCGAGTGGAACAACGAATACGGATCGAAAGCAAGCAAAAAGAAACTGTTTGTAGGCAGCGGGCTCAAATACTTCGACAAAATAAAGGTGGCCGAGTTCCAGATGGAAACGCACAGCCTTCAGGTGGGCGATGAAGTGCTCATCACCGGCCCAACTAAGGGTGTAATACAAACACGCATCAGTGAAATGCGCAGCAACTACACGCCCGTGGATAAAGTACAGAAAGGTGATGTGTTTTCGTTTCCACTCGAAACCCGTATTCGACCCTCCGACAAACTTTACAAAATTGTGGATGCCTGACCTATGATACGCATTACACAACTCCGCCGCAAATGCATTGGCTGCAACGCCTGTGTGGAAGCCGCACCGCACCGCTGGCGTATTTCGCGCCGTGACGGCAAATGCACCCTGGTGGGCGGCCAGGAAAAACGGGAGGTGTTTACCGTGCTGGTACACGACAGCGAATGGGACGAGAACACAATGGCGGCCAAAAACTGTCCTGTTAAAATTATCCGTCTCGAAAAAGTGTGATTACCAGCTTCACGTATCACGCGGTTTTGTCATTCAACCCTTCATTTTTCTTAAATTCAGGCAAATACAACCGGCAGTTGCGTAAATACAACTATAAGTAGCGGTAAAACAACTACAAAGAACCTGGTTTATATTGACAGCAGCTTCGTGCCCTGGTAACTTTGCAGCACAAACAAAAACAAGTTTATGGAAAGCAACATGATTGGCGATAAAATTGCCACCGCGCGAAAAAAAGCGAATCTCTCGCAGGCCCAGCTAGCCGAACAATTATTTATCAGTGCACAGGCCGTTGGCAAATGGGAGCGCGGTGAATCAATACCCGACATTGTCACCATTAGCAAACTCGCTAAAATACTGAGTGTGGATCTGAATTATTTTTCGGAGAATGCCTGGCCTGACAATTTACAAAATGCAGCCACCGACAAAACCGAAGCAATCCCTGCAAACACAAAGAACCTTGAGGACAAAGCACAAGAGCGTCCGCTCTTGACCAACTTTAACGGCAATGCACTGGCCCAGGCCGATTTTGCGGGAGTAAGCGCACCCGGACGAAAGTTTATTGGCAGCGACCTTTGTGGGGTTGATTTTTCGGGAGCCGACCTCAGTGGCAGTGTGTTTACAGGAAGCGATGCGCAGGGGGCCCGGTTCGACGGCAGCAACCTGAGCGACTGTAAGTTTACAGCCCTTAACTTAAAAGAGGCCAGCTTTATCAAAACCATTCTGGTGCGAACCGTGTTCAGTGCCTCCGACCTTGCCGGCGCACGGTTTAGCAACACCAACCTGATTGACGCCAGACTAACTGCCACCGACCTTACCCAAACCCGCTTCGAGCACTGTAGCTTTAGCGGTGTGGATTTTAAATCATCCGACCTTAATGGTCAGAACTTTGAGGGGCAAAGCTTTGTTGGCGTTAAATTCGACAATGCCTCGCTCAAAGGCGCTTCGTTCAGGGGCGCTACACTCAAAAACGTGTCGTTCCGCCCCACCTTTGCGCTTACCAACCGCTATTACAAAACCCTTAAAACCATCCATTTTGAAGGCGCTACGATGGACAAGCTCACCTTTGCCGCGTTGAAAGGAGTTGGGGTTGAAATGAAGAATGTAAAAGTGGTGTGAATGAAAGGATATGCTGTTGCTTTTATAGACTACTAATACTCAGGATGATTTACTTCATTTACAAATTATGGCGCAGCAAATTTAAGTTGGCCCAACCACCTGCAATTGCCGCGAAAGATACCGTTGGAATTCCTCCAAAACAATCGGCCCCAGCAAACTGCGCCGCACTTTATAATCTGGTGTGTAATAAAAACGATGAGCGGCAGGTCATGCAGTGCAGTTTTTGTTCTTTGACCTTATTTAAGAACCCCTTCATATTCCAACTCCCTCGAAAGTGCTTGATTTGTTTACACTGAACGATTCGCTGGAGCGTGTCCGGCGAGACATACTGCCCCGGACAAACCAGTGAAATTGTAACGCTTTTTAGAATACCACCAAACATCGTTAAACCCTATGTATCCGTCGGCGTCCAATCCTTTTTATAGCCGCCAATTGGTTATCTTTGCCTGCTTTGAAAAAACGCCCCGCCATAACCCTGCTCCTGCTTGCCTTTTGCATTATTTCAAGGGCTCAGAAATTGTCGGTGAGCGGCACCATTAAGGATTCGCGCAATGGAGAAACCCTGACCGGCGCCACAGTGTTTATCAAAGAAACGGGTAAGGCCGTAAACACCAACAACTATGGCTTTTATTCCATAGCAGCGCCAAAGGGGCGCTACACCCTCGTATTTAGTTATGTAAGCTACCGCAGCGTAGAGCAAACGGTTGAGTTCGATAAAGACAAGGTAATAAACCTCTCGCTCACGGCCGACGAAAACGACCTTGAAGAAGTGGAAGTTACCGCCAGGGCCGCCGAGCAAAATGTGAAGAGCTCGCAAATGAGCGTGGTGCAACTCGACATGGCCGAAATTAAAAAAGTACCAGCCTTTATGGGCGAGGTGGATATTTTAAAAACCATTCAGTTGCTGCCAGGTATAAAAAACGCAGGCGATGGCAACACTGGCTTTTACGTGCGGGGCGGAGGTCCCGATCAAAATCTGATTTTGCTTGATGAAGCCAATATTTACAACGCCTCGCACTTGCTTGGCTTTTTTTCCGTATTCAACGGTGATGCCATTAAAGGCGTAAATCTTTACAAAGGCAACATGCCCGCGCAATACGGCGGCAGGCTTTCGTCGGTGCTCGACATCAGCATGAAGGATGGCAATAACCAGAATTATGAGGTAAGCGGTGGCATTGGCGTAATTGCTTCGCGGCTCACCATTCAGGGCCCCATTGTAAAAAACAAAAGCTCGTTTATCATCAGCGCCCGCCGCACCTATGTGGATGTGGTGGCCAAACCATGGATCGAAAAATCGGACTTTAAAGGCACTTCCTATTTCTTTTACGACCTCAACGCCAAACTCAACTACACTATCAACGATAAAAACCGACTGTTTTTAAGCGGCTATTTTGGGCGCGACAAGTTTGTTTACAACGATGCCGAAAACAACTTTGGCACCACCATTCCCTGGGGCAATTCTTCTGCCTGCTTCCGCTGGAACCATATTTACAACTCCAGGCTTTTTGCCAACCTTTCGGCAGTGTACACAGGTTACAACTTCAGCTTTTCGGCCAATCAGGAAGACTTTACCGCCATTATAAAATCAGGCATTACGGATTACAGCCTCAAATACGACCTCAGCTATTTTCCCAACTCGCGACACAGCATTAAAACCGGCGTTAATTATACCTTTCATGTGTTTGTGCCAACCAATGTAAGCGCCAAACAGGGCTCAACCGAATTTGGACTGGGCAAGGAAATAAAACTTTACTCGCACGATGCCGCAGTGTATATCAGCGACGACTGGGATCTGACACAGAAATTGAAGCTAAACATGGGTCTGCGTTTTGGCAATTTTACCCAGGTAGGGCCCTTTACCCGCTATAAAAAGGATAGTTTTGACCGCATTTACGACACGATTACTTACCGCAGCAACCAGGTAGTCTGCAATTACAACGGCTTGGAACCAAGGCTTTCGGCCCGTTACACACTGGATAAAAAAAGCTCACTGAAGGCTTCGTATTCGCGCAACTTCCAGTACATCCATCTGGCCTCCATTTCATCCATCAGTTTACCCACCGATGTGTGGATGCCTTGTACCGAAGTCATTAAACCACAGCAATCCAATCAGTACGCCATAGGGTATTTCAGAAACTTTAAGGAAAACATGTTTGAAGCCAGTGTTGAAACCTATTACAAAACCATGAGCCGGCAGGTTGAATTTAAAGAAGGCGCCCAGCCAAGCGACAATGTGTTTGATAACCCCGACAATGCCTTCACTTTTGGCAAGGGATGGGCCTATGGCGCCGAGTTTTTCGTAAAAAAGAACCGGGGCAAATTTAATGGCTGGATTGGCTACACCCTTTCGTGGACCTGGCGCCAGTTTGATGAGATTAATTATGGCGAAAAATACCTGGCCAAATACGATCGCCGCCACGATGTGTCGGTTGTTCTCACATACGATCCCAACAAACAATGGAATTTTGGAATGGTATGGGTGTATGGCTCCGGCAACCGTGGCACTCTTCCTGGTGGATTTTTCCTTTACGAGGGCAGCCTCAGTAACGATTACGGGCGCCGCAACTCCTATCAGTTTATTCCCTATCATCGCCTCGATCTGAATGTAACCTACACACCTAACCGCGAAAAACGCCTCGAAGCAAAAAAACTGAAACTGATTGAAAAATACAGGGCCGAAGGAAAAGATACTTCGAATATGCAGGTAAGCCCCAAATGGACCAAACACTTCAGCAACAGTTTTACGTTGAGTGTGTTTAACGCCTACAATCGTTACAATCCCTATTTTATTTATTTAACCCGCTCGGGCGATTTTACCAGTGGTACCTTAAAGGTAGGTGCTCGGCAGGTAACGCTGTTTCCGATTATCCCGAGCATGACCTGGAACTTTAAGTTTTGATAAAACAACTAACATACATATTCCTGATTTTCAGTATCGTTTCCTGCCGAAAGGATGTTACCTTGGTAATGCCAGAATACAAGCCCAAAGTGGTAGTAGAAGCAAGCATCGAAACGGGGCAGCCCGCCATTGTATTCCTTTCCAGCTCGGTGGCTTATTTTGGCAGCTTCGATTTAACGAAACCCGAAAATGCTTTTATAAAAGGCGCCAGAGTGGTGGTAAGTAACGGAAGCCAAAGCGACACTTTAATTGAAGCAGATCCGCAAACAGGCTATTTGTATGTTGGAACCAAAGTGTTTGGCGAGGTTGGAAAAACATATACACTCATGGTAACGGTTGATGGCAATGCTTACCAAACCAGTACAAGCATTTTAAATCCGGCCGCACTTGACTCGCTGTACTTTAAACCCGAGCTGCACGACAGTTTAGGGTTTATCTGGCAAAAATTTAATGAGCCGGCTGGTCTTGGCGACAATTACCGATGGATGGCCAAGCGCCTGGGCCGCGATCAGTTTTACGCAGCCCCCTTTAACTCGGTGTTCGACGATAAATTTGTGGACGGAAAAACCTTTACGTTTGCATACGACCGAGGCCCACAGCCCAACCAGTTGCAGCAAAACCGCGAAGACCCGGAGCGCGGGTATTACAAGAGGGGCGATACTGTCGTGGTGAAGTTCAGCAAAATAGGTCAGCGCGAATACGATTTCTGGCGCACCTATTACCTTAATAAAGCCAGCAACGGAAACCCCTTTAGTGCCCCTGTGAGTGTTAAAAACATGTTTGATAACAAAGAGGAGGTGTTTGGCGCTTTTGTTGGTTACTCGACCACACTCGACACATTAATCATTCCGAAAAACTGAATCTATGAACCTGATTGAAAAATACATTGCCTCCAATCACTTCGGTAAACTGATAGGTATGCGCTTCGATATTGTTAATCAGGGCGAAGTGCATTACCATATCCACATTGAGGAAAAACATCTGGCCACGCCACTTGCAGCCCATGGTGGTTTAATTTCGGCGCTGGTTGATGGCGCTTTGGGAGTAGCTGCTCTCTCGGCTGTACATACCGAAAACCGGGTGGTAAGCACGGTGGAATACAAGATCAATTTTCTGGCCCCTGCCCTGCCCGGTGATGCGCTGCTGGCACATGCCAGGGTTGAACATAAAGGCGGACGCCTCATCATTGTGGGTTGTGAAGTACGCTGTACCAGCCGAAACAATAAACTAATTTCAAAAGCGTTAGGTACATTTAATGCCTACGACGCATCAAGGGCCGGGTATTAAACCACCCATTTATTATACGCTTGTAGCATGCTGACATATTAATGCAAAAAGGCATTATTTAATTTGCTTATCTTTATGTAACATGAAACTCAAACCGCTATCAGCTTTATGGATACTGCTGTTGCTTTTACCGGCTTGTATTCTGGCTCAGTATGAAAAATTACTCATTGGTTTTGATGGCGGCTCTTCACTTAATACATTAAATACCTCTTTAAGGCCATTCAACAAAAACAATTTTGCAGTTTATAATTATTA
>CALMNJ010000493.1 GCA_937868675.1 uncultured Bacteroidota bacterium
CCATTCAAAAAGGGCAGTTCAATCCTGAGTCGTTTAAAAACTATTTCTCGGCCGAGCATTATAACAATATGGCTAAACAAATGTTTGCCGGTTTTTACAATGAAGCATCGGTAAAAGAAGCCTACGACAGCGGTATTAAGAAACTGCAGGAGTTTTTTGTGAATCAGAATAATCTGAGCAAGGAATATTATGCGCAGCTGCAGAACGTGGCCGGTAATTTCCCTGAACTTTTTGGCAGCCAGGCTTCAGGCAGCCTGAAAGAGTTTTACAATCAGGTGCAAAATGTATTCGGAAAAACATTCGAACCTTTGATGAAAATTGTGAACCCCGGCAAAGAAAAAGAGAATATGGAGGCCTTGATTACCCTCATGGACCGGATTGCCGGATACAGCGTGAAACAGGCTGAGCTTCAAATGCACCTTCAAAACACTGCGAAGGAAGGCATGGAGCGCATTATTAAGCAATACGCCGAAAAATATTCAAAGCCTGAAGCATATACCAATGCACCAAATGCACAGGAAATGTACAGCGAATGGGTAAAAGTGAACGAGCAATTGTTTGGTGAGCTTTTTGCCAGCGAAGAATTCAGTAAGATAAAGGGCGAAGCTTTGAATCTGAGCCTTGAAGTGAAAAAACATTTCGAAAAACAGTTTGAATCTACCTTCGAAAATCTGCCTGTTGTATTTAAAAGCGAGATTGAAGAACTTCAGAAAACAGTTTACGAATTGAAAAAACAGGTAAAAGAGCTTCAGGGCAAACTTGCCATGCAGGGAGCTGATACCGGTTTATTTGACGAAGATAAAAGCGCGAAGAGCCGCAAAAAATAACAGCTTAGTTAGTTTAGTGGTCTGAATAAGAAGGTCGCCCGTGGTTGTTAAGTGGGGCGGCCTTTTTTTATTGTCTCAATTTATATAATTTCAGGCTGCCACCATGTTAGCCCGTAGCAACAAATACAGCCTTGCGTTTGCAGGGTTTATTGTTTCGGTACTGGTTTCGTTTATTCTGGTAAGGCCCCTGCATTCGCCCTGGCATCCTTTCATTGCGGGCGATGGTCTTGGGTATTATTCCTATTTGCCAGCCCGTTTTATTCATGGCGATCCCAATTATGATTTTAAATGGTTCAACAGAGTTTATAATGCCAACTATGTTTACAGCACATTTCCTAATCCGGAAGATAATTTACTTGTAAAATACGGCGACAAGCGCATTAATAAATACTATCCGGGTCTTTCGTTTGTGTGGATGCCTTTTTTTGCAGCGGGCCACATTACATCAAAAACATTGCACTATCCGGCTGACGGTTTCTCGTGGCCGTACCAGCTTTGTATTGGGCTGGCTTCTGTTTTTTATTTAATAATCGGACTGTTGTATCTGCGCAAACTCATTGATAAGTTGTTTGGGCAAGGCTGGGCGGGAGTTGTGGTTCCGGCAGCCGTGTTTTATGGTACGTTTCTTTTTAAGTATGCGGTGTTTTCAAACAGTTTGTCGCATAGCTATTCGTTTACCTTCAATATTCTGTTTCTTTATTTTATCTGCAATTACCTGCGTGAAAGTTCGAACCGCAACAAATATCTGCTGCTCGCTATCTTTTTTTATGCTATTACTGTCAGCATCCGTCCGCTCAATATGCTGGTGGTGTTTCTGGCACCCGCGTTTATAACCGGTGGTGGCATTAAGCGTGTATTGCCGGGCCGGCTTGAATTAAAGTGGCAGCATGTGGCGATTCTGGGTTTGATTACTTTGCTTCTGTGGTATCATTTTTATGTGATGTTTAATCAAACCGGTAGTTTATTTCCTTACACGTATTCTAACGAGCGGTTTTATTTTTCCAAAAACAAATTTTTTGACGGGCTCTTCAGCTACCATATCGGTATTTTTGTGTACATCCCGCTCTTTGCCCTGTCGCTTTGGGGATTAAAGTTTGTTAACCGCCGTTTAAGGATTATTCTCCCTGCCGGATTTTTTGGTTTACTTTTTTTATACAGCTCCTGGTGGTATTGGCCCATTATGCAAAGAGCCATGATTGATTATTACGTGATACCGGCTATACTGCTTGGCGCATTAATAAGTGGAGTTTCACGGGCTCGACTCCTGGTTTTGGCATTGATGTTTTTTTCAGTTATCTACCATCAGCTCAAAGAAATGCAAGTAAGGCGGGGGATACTGGATGAATACGCAACGTATGATGAGGTTTTCTGGCGTAATTTTTTTGTGACCGAGAAAACAAATAGTTACGCGGTGCCACCGTCAACCATTCTGGGTAAGGAGCAACATGAAGAAGATTTTGAAGACCTGCGTTTCCGGCGCCGTGGCTCATCCGATCAGTTTTTTTCGGGTAGCCATTCCTTGTTACTTGATTCGGTTTCGTATATAAACGGGTTCTCTGAGTTCAATTACCCGGCTGTATTTAACCGCGTGGGATTCCGCAAGGTTAGATTTTCTTTCCATTGTTTTTTTGAACGCAACATAAATTCAGCCCATGCATTTATTCTGTTTTATGACAGTGCCCATAAGGTGATACTGGAAGCTCCGTTTTACCTCAATGCCGATGATATACACCCGGGGCGCTGGGATTTTAAAGAGTTTGGTTACGAAATTGCCGACACCGTGAAAATAAATTCGCGCACTGTAAATAAAATCGGCTTCACGATCTGGAATGTGGAAGGCAAAAGCAGGCTGTTTATTGACGACGCAAAGATGGAATTTTTGCTTACCGGAAGAAGCTTTGAAACAATTCAATAACAATTATAAGTCGTATCTTTAACCATTCAAACACCATCCATGGACAACAAAATCTTAGAAGAGCTCAATGCCATGAGTTCAAGAATGCTGAAAAGCTATGAAACGCTGAAAGAACTCGGCGAAGTGGATATAGCAACCACTCCCAAAACACCGGTTTACAGTGAGGATAAACTCACGCTGTATCATTATGATCGTGATAAGGACGCAACTTACAAAACACCTGTTCTGGTCATTTATGCGCTGGTAAACACGTATAAAATGCTCGACCTTCAGCCCGACCGGAGTTATATCAAAAATCTGATCGGCGCGGGTCTTGATGTGTATCTGATTGACTGGGGCTTTCCGGGAAAAAGCGACCGTTATCTGAGCATGGACGACTATGTGAATGGCTACATAAACAACTGTGTTGATTTTATCCGAAAGAAAAACAGGGTCGAAAAAATAAACATCCTCAGTATTTGCCAGGGTGGAACACTAAGTGTGATATACGCTTCACTGTTTCCAAACAAGGTGAAGAACCTTGTTACGCATGTTACACCGGTTGATTTCAGCACCAATGATGGATTACTTTTCCGATGGAGCAAAGACATGGATTTTGACTTGCTGGTAGAGGCCAATCATGGACTCATTCCGGGAGGGTTCCTGAATCAGGGATTTGATATGCTCAAACCTATGATGAAAGTGCAGAAGCAGCAGGCGTTAACCAATTCGCTGGACGATAAGGATAAGCTTATGAATTTTTTGCGCATGGAAAAGTGGATCAGCGAAAGCCCGGATCAGGCCGGGGAATGTTTCAGGCAATTTATGAAGGACCTCTATCAGGGCAATAAACTTATAAAAGGTGAACTTGAAGTAGGAGGAAAGCGGGTAAATCTAAAGAATCTTACGATGCCTTTGCTTAATATTTATGCTACCGAGGATCATCTGGTACCACCCGCAGCAACCATTCCCCTCAACGACCACGTAGGAAGCAAGGATAAAGAGTTGTATAGTTTCAAAGGTGGACATATTGGTGTTTTTGTGGGCGGAAAATCTCAGAAAGAACTGGCACCCGCTGTAACGGGCTGGCTCAAAAAGCGCGACTAACGAAATGTTCATTTAATTTTAAAAGTGCGGCCCTGAGCCGCATTTTTTTATTATGCCTTACTTTAATTTGTACCGGTGAAATCAGGAAGCATTCACGAAATCAGAAAAGAACTGGCTGAGCTGCAGCCATCGCAGCTCATTGAATTATGCCTGTTGCTTGCCAGGTACAAAAAGGACAACAAAGAATTTCTGGATTATTTATTGTTTCAGGCCCATGATAAAAATGGATTTGCAACAGCAGTGCGTAACGAAATTGACGAGTTATATCGGGCAATTGATCACGGCAATAATCTTTATTATATAAAAAAAAGCCTCAGGAAAATTCTCAGATTCGTTAATAAATACTGCAAGTATGTAAACAATAAAGCACTAGAGGCAGAACTGCATATTTACTTTACAAAACAGCTAAAAGATTCCGGGATTAAATTTTACAATAGCAGGGTTCTCCTGAACTTGTACGAAGGCGAGATCAAAAAAATTGAAGTGCTGGTTAAATCGCTTCACGAAGATTTGCAGATAGATTATGACGAAGACTTGAATTATTTAAAGGTATATACATGGATCAGTTGAAGCCCGAACTATTGATAGAGTTAATAACCAAAACAATGCCCTTTGGCAAGTACAAGGGCACGCTGTATTGTAACCTGCCGGTAACTTATTTGGAGTGGTTTGCCCGAAAGGGTTTCCCGGATGGAAAAACGGGGATGCTTCTCCACACCGTTTATGAAATTAAACTAAACGGACTCGAATATCTTTTAAAAGAACTGAAACAGGAGTTGGGCAAACAAAACCATAGCCGTTAATTTAATTTATTTCGGTAACTTTAAATGTACTCCCCCGTCTCATTAACATTAAAAAGCTTATTGTCATACTTTTACTTTATGTTTCGGATAACCATGCTCAGGCTATCCTGCAATTACGTCAAATTCGGCTCAGTCATTTAAAAACTACCGAAATCAAACCCGGCGATAAAATTGGCTATAAGCTACATAAACAGCACCATTTTAACAACGCGGTGGTTGCTGGTTTTCGCGACAGTATTCTTTTTCTGGACAACGATGTTAACCTCACCTTCTCCCAAATAAAAGCTTTGCGGCTTCGCAACGAGGGTAGTTTTTTAATTACCCTTCGTAGGCTTTTTTTCAGGGCAGGGGTTGGTTTTGTTGCCCTTAATACGTTTAACAATGGGGTTGTTTTTCATCGCAGTCCGGTACTGGATCCCAAAGCGGCCGAGCTTTCTGCCGGATTTCTTTTGGTTTGTGTAATTATGGACCAGCTCACCATTAAACGGGTTAGAATCAATAGGGATAATTACCTTATGATCCTGGATTTCAATTTTAATTGAGAATTTTTTCTGAGGCCCCTGCTTATTTAGTTAACTGAAAAACCAATCAAACAAATATGGGTATCTGGAAGGCATTTTCCCTTTACCCAACACACATTAAACCTAAATTTAGCCCCTTTGCAAAAAATTTAGCCGACCAACGCTGCTGTAAAACCGTCAAAGAAATAACGCTTTGAAGGCAAATCAGACAAAACATAAATATCAGAATGTTTATATGCGTCAGACAGGATAAACGCATAGCAAATATGTATCTTAAGTTCTACGAAAGAGATTTTTTTATCTACCGTAAAAAATCTAACACATCGTAAAACTGTTAAGCGTCTGACTATGCAGGCACATTTTCCCTTTCTTTATCAAGATAGGATTGCACAACTTCAATAGCATTATCTATCACATCACTTAATGCGGTAATAAAACTGCCCGGCTTGGCAAGCGACATGGCATGTTTGAGCGCTTCGATTTCTTTAGGAACGTATTCGTAGGATTGATTTGGATTCTCGGATTTTATTCCTTCAACCAGCAACCTCACAATGTCTTCGGCAGTACGGCCACGCAGAAATTTATCCTGGCGGATGATGATGTGATCGAACATTTGCGCCGAGATACGTCCCATTTCGCGGATATCCTCATCGCGCCTGTCGCCGGTGCCGGTAATGATGCCTATTTTATATGGAGAATCAATGCCCGATAAAAATTCCTTAATGCCCTTAAAACCATCCGGATTATGGGCAAAGTCAATCATTACTTTATGATCGCGGAACTCGAAAATATTCATCCGCCCCGGTGTTTGTGCAGCCGATGGAATAAAGGTGCCCAGATTCATTCGAATATCTTCAATATCGAAGCCATACACGTAAGCGGCAAGTGTTGCTGCCAGTACGTTGTAGATCATAAACGTAACAGTGCCGCCAAATGTAAGGGGAACGTGCGACGCTTTTTCGATCCTGAATTTCCATTCGCCTTTTTTTATGGTGATAAAACCATTTTCGTAAATGGCGGCTATTCCGCCCGTGCGGCAATGTTCTTTAATGACCGGATTGTTTTCGTCCATGCTAAAATAGGCTACTTTGCAATCCACCGTTTTGGCAATGGAGGCGCAATGCGGATTATCTGCATTCAGCACTACATAACCGTCGCGCTTAACGGCCCGGGCCACTACCCCTTTTACATTGGCCATGTCTTCGAGCGTGTGAATGTCAGACAAGCCCATGTGATCTTCCTGAATATTGGTTACCACAGCCACATCGCATCGGCCAAAGCCAAGGCCGGCTCTCAATATTCCGCCACGTGCGGTTTCGAGCACAGCAAACTCAACCGTAGGATCTTTTAAAATGAATTCCGCACTCATTGGGCCGGTGGTGTCACCTTTGGTAAGCATGGAGTTGCCAACATAAATTCCATCGGAAGTCGTGTAACCTACCCGATAGCCATTATTTTTCACAATGTGGGAAATGAGCCGTGTCGTGGTTGTTTTTCCGTTCGTACCCGTAATGGCAATGATAGGAATGCGGCATGATTTGCCGGGCGGATAAAGCATATCGAGCACCGGCGCGGCCACGTTGCGTGGTAAACCATTGGCCGGGGCCAGGTGCATGCGGAAGCCGGGCGCGGCATTTACTTCCAGAATCACGCCACCGGTTTCTTCAAGGGGTTCACTCAGGTTAGATGCCATGATATCAATGCCGCAGATGTCGAGACCGATTACCCGCGAAATACGTTCGCACATAAATAGGTTATGCGGGTGCACAATATCCGTGACATCGGTGGAAGTTCCGCCCGTACTGAGGTTTGCGGTGCCTTTCACGTAACACTTTTCGCCTTTTTTGAGCACAGTTTCCAGCGTGTAATTTTTTTTAGCGAGCTGATCGTGTGTTTCCTTATCAATGCTTATTTCAGTAAGAACGTTTTCGTGACCATAGCCACGGCGGGGATCCAGATTTTCTTTTTCTATCAGTTTTGCGATGTTGCTCGTGCCATCGCCAACCACGTGCGCAGGCTCGCGCAGGGCGGCTGCAATAAAGCGGTGATTGATTACCAATATCCTGAAATCGTACCCGGTAATAAATTTTTCAATAATGATTTTACGGGAGTACTGCTTCGCATGCTCAAAACAAGCCCTGCAATCCTCTATGGTCTTTATCTTAATAGAGGCACCTTTGCCATGATTGCCGTCAAGTGGTTTAAACACAAGAGGGAATCCAACTTTTTCAACCGCGGCTTCCAGCTCCGATTCGCGGATAATGCATTCGCCTTTGGCTACCGGAATGGCCGCCTCACCCAACAATCTTTTTGTTTCTTCTTTGTTGCTTGCCAGATCAACGGCAATGGAACTGGTACGGTCGGTCATGGTGGCACGGAACCGCACCTGATTTTTTCCATAACCCAATTGCACCAGCGATTCATCATTTAGTCTTATATATGGAATATCGCGGGCTATGGCTTCGTCAACAATGCTGCCGGTGCTGGGACCAAATCGTTCTTCTTCGCGCATCTGCCGCATGGTCCGAATATCCTCATCAAGGTTGTAAGCTGTCGCATCTACAAGCGCCTGTGCAATGCGCACCGACGCTTTGGCTGCATACACACCTACTTTTTCCTCCATGTAAGAAAACACGACGTTGTACACGCCCAGGGCACCGGTGCTGCGGGTGCGGCCAAAACCACAATCCATGCCAGCCAGTGTTTGTATCTCAAGGGCGATGTGTTCAATCACATGACCCATCCAGGTGCCTTCGCGCACACGCTCAAAAAAACCACCTTCATGCTCCTTGGAACAGCGGTGTTTAATCATGCTTGGAAACATTTTTTCGATGCGTTCGGCAAAGCCGCTAATCGCGTTTGTGGGGCGTTGTTCCAGTTCTTCAATGTCAAGTTTCATGACAATGAGTTTTTTCCGGAAGTTAGACCAGTAATTAGGACCTCGAAGGGTCTTTATCTCAACAATCTTCATGGCACAGGAGATTTAAATTTAAAACAATATAAACGTTGTAATTCAAATAAACAACCCGATGTTTATATAAAGTGATATTTGAAGCCCTGAAAGTCTTGTGTTTAGAGCTATTCGCGTAAATTTGCCTGAAAATTACCAAGTACATGAATAGTCCTAAAGGAAAGCTGGTGATCATCGGCGGATCGGTTGACAGGGGAAGCTTTACAGAGAGTCCTGCCGACCTTCACAGGAACCTGAAATTCTTTGAAAAAGGGATACTTAAACGCATTACAACCGAGTCGGTTAAACAAAACGATTCACGCATTGAAATCATTACTACGGCATCAAGCATTCCGGAGGAGGTAGGCGCAGAGTACGTTAAAGCGTTTGGACAATTGGCCGTACCGAATGTGGACGTAATGAATATTAAAACCCGTGAGGAAGCCAACTCAGATTTCTTTGTACAGCGTTTGCGCCATGCGGATGTGGTAATGTTTACCGGTGGCGATCAGCTACGGCTTACTTCTATTTTCGGCGGAACCGCATTTCACCATTTACTGCTTGAAAAATACCAGAACGAAGATTTTGTAATATCGGGCACATCGGCGGGCGCTGCAGCCAGCAGCAACAACATGATTTATCAGGGAAGCAGTCAGGAGGCACTGTTGAAGGGAGAAGTAAAAATTACCGGGGGACTTGGGTTTATTAATAATGTAATTATTGATACGCATTTTGTGCAACGCGGGCGCATTGGTCGTTTATTGTATGCCTGTGCGAGTAACCCTGTTAATCTTGGTATAGGGCTTGGCGAAGATACCGGCCTGCTGATAACCGATGGCAATAACATGGAAGCCATTGGATCGGGTTTGGTAATGCTGGTGGATGGTACTCACATGCGCGATACCAATATTACCGATGTAAAAATCGGCTCACCGGTTTCGATTGAAAACCTGATCGTTCACGTCATGGCGCTGGGCGATCATTACGATCTGCGAACAAAAAAACTCACCATACATCATCCTAAGGTGGCTGCCGGCGAATAAAACCGATAGAAATTCAACTTTCATTTATTCTCCCCCGATGAGTGGGAATATTTCTTAGTAACTGTCTAAATTTGATTTGGGCGCCCCGCGAGGTGCGGACAAAGAGGCTGGCCTCACTCGCGGCCGGGCCCTACGCTGTAGCCGGCTGGCAAGTCATAAGTGGCGCAAAGTACATGCGGGTTCGGGGTCTTTTGCCAGGGCAAAAGCCTCCGCCCCGTTGCGCCTCTAATGTCTTGCTGCGCCGGGCTGCCGCTTCGGTCCCTGGCGCAGCTTCACGAATAACCAGAGCACGCTTAGCAAACGTTTTTAATCAGATTTAGACAGCCTCTTAAACATCCTTCAACGTATCACGTGTGAAAGACGAGTTTTGGGTTAAAAATTGTTGTAATTTCAGTTCACATAGAAAGCAACTAAACTAATTGATATGAAAACAAAACATTTACTTTTTTCAATTGGACTTTTCGTTACACTGCTCTCTTTCGGGCAGAGCGGACTTAACAATATGAGTTTTGAGAACTGGTCGAACTCTACGTGGGGCTATTCACCCACCGGATGGATCGGAATTAATGCCGCCCAGCAAACGGGTGGTGCGCACGCAGGAAACAGATATGTACGTCTTACCAATACCACGTTTAATCAGGGTTTTCTGATGCTTGGCACGGCAAGCACTGCCACCGTGTTGAAAGGCGGAGCACCCCTTAACCAGATGCCAGCAGCCCTGAACGGATTTGTGAAAACATCGGGCCTTGCTTCGGGCGACGTTGTGGGGGTTCAAATTTATACTTCCGACAACGGAACTATTAATGCTCTGGCAAGCTATACGGTTGACACTAATCTCCCGGCGTGGACATCGTTTTCACTGCCACTAACCATTTTTGGAACAAGCACTAATATTGACACTGTGTACATCATTGCCACCAGCGGCAAAATAGGCCCCAGCAGCGCCTCCAATTCGGTAAGCGCCACGCTTGATGTTGACGATTTCTGGCTGAGCGGCATTAATGCCGCAGGCATTGATCATTCTTCGATGGGCACAGCCTTTATGGTATATTCCAATCCCGCATCGGATGTGTTTCATATTGTTTCGAAAGACGACAACGCGACGCGGCTACACATTGCCGATCTGAGTGGACGACTGGCA
>CALMNJ010000494.1 GCA_937868675.1 uncultured Bacteroidota bacterium
TAATAACATCCTCAAGACAGTGGGACTTCCAAAACTAAAACGCATGACCCGCTAACAGCAGTGGCTGTTGCACAACCCTTCCTAAAGTAAAAAATCCGTGCTCATTAAATCGTTTATGAGCCTTCCTGTTTTTAATTCAGGAAAATGAGTGTGCGGTCTACAAGCCATGTAAATGATGGTATTTAACAAACCAACATACAATTTAAATTGTAGCCCTGAATCAAATTATCCGGGATTAAAAAGACACGCCCTTATACGTTTGTAAGCTATCAGTTTTTTTAACTTGTTTTCTTAAACAAACGTGTGATAATGACTGGAACATCATATTTTACTGGCAATATTAATCCACCATCACCCTGAAATTACCCTGCCTGTAGCGGCTGCTTACCTTCACATAATACACACCCTTGGCATGAGGAGATAAGTCAAATTGTTTTTCCCGATCTTCGGTGCTGAGTTGTAAAATCAACTCGCCGATTTCGTTGTACACGCTGATCTCCTTTTTACCATCAAAGTCAAATTGCACAGTAAGTTTTCCGTAAGTGGGATTTGGGAAGATATGTATAAAGTTTTCCTGCTGCGCCACATGTGTGATGCCTAAACAATCGCTCACACTTTGCGTCAGCACCGAACTGGCCGAACAATTATTGGCATCAGTGCCGGTAACGGTGTATGTGGTATTTAATGCAGGCGTTATCACAATACTGTTGCTGTTCGCGCCACTGTTCCAGGTAAACGTATTGGTGCCAGCTACACTCAGCGTGGCACTTTCACCCGAACAAATCATAGTATGAGTGCTGCTCACCGTTAGTACAGGAAGGGCATTTACCACTACTGTAGCAATAGCCGCCGAGGCGCTCAAACATCCATCGGTGCTGGTGCCTGTAACAGAATAATTGCTTGTTGTGGCTGGGGATACAGTTGCCGAGCCACCACTAATTGTATAAGTAGCCGCTCCGGAAGGATTAAGCGTAAATACCCCTCCGGTACAAATAGCTCCGCTATTAACTGATATTGTAGGCAATGGATTAACCGCCACTGTAACAATGACCGGCGCATTGCTTACACAACCACTTGCAGACGTACCGGTAACTGAATAACTTGAGTTTAATATTGGCGACACTACAAAACTACCCCCACTAACTGTGTAAGAAGACGCACCTGCAGGAGTAATTGTAAAACTATTGCCCGAACAAATACTTCCACTATTGGCAGTTATAATTGGAAGCGATAATACCGCGACCGAAACTGTTTCAGTTTTGGAACAACTGTTGGCATCGGTAATATTTACGGTATAAGTGGTGCTTGTAGCAGGCGTTACTGCCTGAACGGAACTTGCCGGGCCCGACACCCAGTTGTAAGAAATAGTGCCTGAGCCACCGCTACCTGAGGCACTGAGTGTTGACGTGGAACCCAAACAAATAGATGGCGAAGAAGCCGCAACGGTTAAAGTTAGAGCACTTGGTTGTGTTATGGTTACCGAGCTTGTTGTAATACAATTATTACCATCGGTAACAGTAACTGTTTTTACACCCGAGGTTTGGCTCGAAATAACAGAGCTGGTAGCGCCTGTTGACCACAAATAAGTTAATACACCAACACCGCCGGATACGCTAACCGTTGCTGCTCCGGTACTGCCGCTATTGCAAAGAACATTTGTAACCGAAGTGCTTGAAGTGAATCCGGAGGCTGGTTGACTGATGTTTAGGGTTGTTGAAATACTACAGCCATTGGCATCGCTAACAGTTACAGTTTTAATACCAACACCCTGCCCCGTAATAACCGATGTTGTTGCACTCGTTGACCAAAGATAGGTGTATCCGCTT
>CALMNJ010000495.1 GCA_937868675.1 uncultured Bacteroidota bacterium
CGTGGGTCATTAAGGGACGCCTGAAGATCGTTGGCTTCTTGATTCACCTGCATGGTGCGGAGTTTAAAACAATTGAAGGTACGCCCTCGGTAGCCGGTACGTTTTTGTTTGAAAAAAATGGGGCCTCTGGAGTCAATTTTTATCAATATGGCAAGTATGGGTAATAACCAGGATAGGATGAGAAGCACAATCAACAGAGAAACAGTAATATCCACCAAACGCTTCCAAATAACGAAACTGTTACGCCGGTTCTCAACAGCCTCCTGCAACTGTTCGTTGTGCTCGAGCGTGAAGACCTGCTTGTCGAATATGGCACTGTTGTGAGTCAATCGTTAACTAATTGTTAATTAAGGGTAAACAAAATTAAGTCAAAAAAACGATTCTGGTTTAACTTTACACAAATTTGACTGACCAATTAACGTTAATTAATCAATTAAAATTAGCCTATCAGGAGCTCAGTATTGAACATAAAAATTTATACTATTAACAGCTCAATGTTGGTTAAGGCGCTATGAACAAAACTACGGGTAACCCGGGCAAGCAAAAACTTGTCAGGGACATTTCGGCAAACACCGTGCAAACACTTATTACACAGGTGTTTGGTTTTGTTATCTTCTATATTACCTCCAAGTACCTGAGTAAAGATGAGTTTGGCGAATTTAACTGGGCCATTGCTATAGGATCAACTATTATTGCAACGGCCTCACTGGGGCTTGATCTTGTTTTTGTAAAAAGGGTTGCTTCGGGGCAAAACGTAATGCTGATAAGTGGGATTCATTTTTTTCACACGGTCATTGTGGGTATTGTGGTTTGCATGGGAGCCTTTGTTATAAAGTTGTTCCTGCCTGTTTTTAACGGATTACACCCCCTCATTTTTCTGATCTTCATTAATCTGGCGCTTGCCAACATTGCCAACTCATTTAAATTGTGTCTAAACGGGCTTGAGTCGTACCGGCAGCTCGCACTGATGGCCTTGTTTGCTAACATTGTTAAAATAGGGATGATCCTTTTCCTTTTTGTCATTCAACGCTTCACGGTTTTTAATGTGGTACTTGCTTATATGTTTACCTCGCTGGTGGAGTTTATTATCGGATACTACCTTGTAAACAAAAGTATAACCGCGATAGTAAAACCGGTGCTTAATTTTGGAGAATACAAGTATTTTATTCTTGAATCGTTGCCACAGCTGGGCGTGGTGGTGTTCGATTCGGCCCTTGCCCGCATTGACTGGATTTTACTCGGTATCATAAGTACTTCGGCGGCAACTGCTGAATATAGCTTTGTGTACAAAATCTTTGAGTACTCAAAATTTCCCTTGATGATTGTAGCCCCAGTGTTGCTAACCCGTTTTTCTAAAATGTTTGTTGACCCCGCGAGCATTGACGACCGGAACCGAAGCGAAATAAATATGTTTTTCAGGCTCGAAATGTTCATCATTACACTCATCCCCATCGTTCTTATTACTTTATGGACTCCCCTCATGGATTTTATTACCGACAACAAATACGGTGGCGTGAACGAAATAAACTACTGGATACTGGCACCGTGTGTGCCACTGGTTTGTATTGTAAATTTTTTGTGGACCCTTGGTTTTGTGCAGGGCCAGTTAAAAGCTATTATGTTTATTACGATTGCTGTGTCTTTGTTTAATATCCTCTGTAATTCCATGCTTATACCGGTTTACGGCCAAATGGGAGCTTCCTTATCTTATCTGGCCAGCACCGTTTTGCAGCTTGTTCTTTACCTAGTGTTTGTGCGGCAGGTTGAAATGAAACTTAATTATGTAAAACTGCTTGTGGCAATGCTTAACATGGCCGTTGCTGTGGCGATTGCAAAATTTTCGGGGACCCATGTTGTTATTTCGTGTCTCATTGCAGTAGCCATTCACATTGTGCTTGGGTTTGCAACACAGCAGGTCAACTACAAACAGCTCAGGGAGGTTATTGGAAAAAAACAGGCCGCGAACCGGTAATCTACAACCCAGAAGCGAACGTTATGAATGTACTGTTTATATGTGATGAGTATCCCCCCGGAAAAAATGGCGGCATCGGTTCAATGGTACAAAGTCTGGCCCGCGAACTGGTGAGATCAGGGCACCGCAGTTTCGTGGCAGGTCTTTACGATTATTCATACGGTGAAAAAGAGCATGAAGTAGATAAGGGGGTGATGGTATGGCGCTTACGGTATGGATACCGTTCATTGTCGCACGGCCTTGCAGGTAAGATTTATCAAAAACTGCCGGCTGCAATTAAACGTAAACTAAATGGTAGCAGGGCGCACGAGGCTTTTGTTCGTTTTGTGGAAGCCCTTATTGACCGTGAAAAAATTGATGTTGTTGAAATGCCTGACTGGAACTCGTATGCTTACACACTACAGCCTGAAACGGTTTGGCGAAAACTCAACGCGCCATTGGTATTAAAATTTCATGGGTCATACAGTTATTTCAGAAACGAGTTGGGGTGGACCCAAAAGCCGGATTGGGAAAAGCTGGATGAACAATTGGTAAGGCGGGCGGATGCTTTGGCGGCGGTGAGCGATTACACGGCCCAGCGCAACCGGGAAGTTATGAAAACCAGGAAGGCTGTGGCGGTGCTTTATAATGGCATTGATGTGCCGCCTCCGATTCAACGGAAAGAAAGTGCGACCCCACTGGTAGTTTTTTCAGGAACCTTGATTCCAAAAAAGGGTATTTTTCAGTTGATGAAAGCCTGGAATCTGGTGATACAAAAAAGACCCGATGCGCGCTTGCTGGTTTATGGTAAAGGTAAAAAAGAACAGTCAGAATCTTATCTTGGGCCTGAAGCAAGAAATACAGTGAGTTTTGAAGGGCATGTGAGTCGCGACGTATTAATGGAATCGCTTTCGAAAGCTACCCTTGCTGCATTCCCTTCTTATTCCGAAACCTTTGGGATTATGTGTATTGAAGCCATGAGCCGTGGATGCCCTGTTATTTATACGAGGCGTTCATGCGGGCCCGAAATAGCCGTGCACAAACAGGAAGCATTGCTGGTAGATCCTGATGACCTTCCTGAGCTTTCGGGAGCCATACTGGAACTCATCGAGAATGTTTCGCTGCGTCAAAAATTATCTGAGCAGGCCTATCAAAGTGTTAACAACCGCTTTAATATAAAAGTAATAGCCCAGAAACACATTGAGTTTTATAGCACGGTAATTCATAATTTCGGGCAACGGTGAACATGAGCGGCATCAAAACACAACTTTCACGCTTGCCTGAAGTTATTCGTAAT
>CALMNJ010000496.1 GCA_937868675.1 uncultured Bacteroidota bacterium
ACCCCAGTATGGAACAACGTTGCGAATATCTCTTACACTCTTTATACCCCCAACAATCCTACCGGTTTTTTTCCTGCCGGAATTAGTGTTTTTCCATTTCCAAACAGCAACTCTTTTACAATTCAGACTACTAATACCACTGCGGTTTGCGCAACTTACACACTAACCGGTCAGGGTACCAGTAACTCAGGCCCTGCAACATCCACCGCTACTTTTGAGCTTTGTTCAGCGCCTCCCGCACCGCTTCAGTTCACTGCCAGCACTTACTATTGCGCAGGTTCATGCGCCACCATACAGGCTTCACCTGGAGGATATTCTTATAACTTAACCACTTCCGGAAACCAATATGTAGTCAATAATAATCCAAGTAATATTTTTGTTCTTTGTAACCTTCCGGCCAATCAAAATATTGTTTGCACGGTAGTTTCCCTTGGTACCTGCACGCTCACCGGCACAACAACGATCATTACCTCCCCCAATACTCCAATGGCCGCCAATGCAGCCAGTAATGTGTGTTCGGGCCAGCCGGTAAATCTACAGGCCACCCTTGCCAATGCTACCAATTTTCAATGGTTTGATCCGCTTAATACGCAAATTGCCACAACAGCCAATTACATCATACCCACCACAAATGCAAATTCGGCCGGAGTTTACACGGTCACTTCAGATCTTGTTTTTCCTACCCCTGCCATATCGGGAGGCACTACGTGTCCCCGTAAAGCAACCACTTCAGTGAGTGTTGTGGTAACCAATCCGGTAAGTGTATCCGCTTCGCCAAACAATGTCGTTTGTCAGGGTGATAAGCTTAGCTTTACAGCCCTGGCGGGTAATAATGTAGTTGGATGGGTATGGTCAGGGCCGCAATCTTTTGCTGCCTCCATTTCCAATCCAAACATTAATCCTGCAATGCCTACCAATTCAGGCAACTACACAGTTACTGCCCTGTTTACAAACAATGTTATTACCTGCACAACCACGGCGGCTATAAACGTATCGGTGGTGGCGGTAACGCAACCTGTAATAACCATGCCGCAAGCGGTTTGTGAAGGTGCCAACGTAAGTTTCTCGGCTTCGGCATCAGGTGCTATCACATATAGTTGGGTGGGTCCCGGACCATTTACCGGCTCAAACGCACAATCTGCCAGTATCTCCTCTGTTCAGTCCAGTTATTCGGGCATTTATTACGTAACAGCAAAATTCCAGATAGGAAATACCAGTTGTGTTTCTACCAACTCGGCTCAACTAAACGTTATACCTGTAAACACCGTAACTGTAATTCCGCCGGCAAAAGTTTGTCAGCCCGACAACGGTTACCTCCAGGCAAGTGCCATTGGCGCCAACAATTACCTGTGGCTGGGGCCTAAAAATTTCTCATACCCTGCGGCAAATGCGGTTGTTTACTATCCCGATCCAAGTTATACCGGAATTTATACGGTAACTGCCTATTTCCAGGGTAACAATATTACCTGTACAAAAACAAATACGGTTCAGCTCACGGTATATCCTATACTTACGTTTACGCTTATTGACAGGCAGCAATCGTGCTATAATACCCCTTTAACTGTAACCGGCCCGTCGGGTGCCACTTCATACACCTGGACAAGTTCAACAGGTTTTACATCCAACTCAAAGGATATAGTGTTCCCTTCTGTGCAACCAAACAATTCGGGCACTTATACACTCAATATTTCACTTGGCCCATGTGTTACGTCGGGCAGTACAACCATTGATGTTTTGACTCCTATTTCATACACACTAACACCTAAAGATCGCACCATTTGTAGTGGCGATACCACTGTGCTTGAAGTTGGGGCAACCGGCGGAAGTCAGAATTACGCCTACTACTGGACACCTTCTGTATTTCTTGATAACCCAACCGGGGCCCAAAAAGTTATTTCACCAACCGGTTCAATCATCTATAATGTTGTAGCGCACGATATTGCCTGTCCGAATGTGACGGTTGGAACCTCCTTTTCGGTAAATGTTATGCAGCCACCAAAACCTGAAATTGAGTTAAACACTATTTATGGTTGCGATCCTTTAGCCGTTAAAATCACTAATCATGCCTGGAATGAATCGGCCATTACAACTTACGATTTTGGCGGAAGCAGGGTAAAACAAGGAAACGACATTGATTCAACACTGACACAAGTTCTTACACCTGCGGGAACCTACACCTTAAGCATTTACACCAAGGGCAGTAACGGTTGCAGCGGTAAATTTACCCATCCATATTACGTAACGGTTAATCACAAACCAGGAGCTGAAATATATTGGTCGCCCGACCCTCCAACCACCAACGACGAAATTACATTTAGCTACGACGTGGCTTATGGACCTGTTGATTATTTTAAATGGTCGTTTTACGGTGGTAAGCCAACGGTGATAGACACTTCAATAAAAAACACCGATGGTTCGGACACCAGTATTGTAGCGAGGCCAACCCGTGTATATGATAACATTGGCAAATACCCTGTTGCTCTTGTGGTGCAAAATGACAAAGGATGTATAGATACGGTTTACAGGCTCATAAATATTAGTGATGATTTCCACTTGTATATCCCAAACACGTTCACCCCTAACGATGATGGTGTAAACGATATTTTTATGGTAAAAGGAAGTGGCGTAAAAGTAGAGGGGTTCAGCCTGGAGATTCTGGACCGCTGGGGCAATGTTATTTTTGTAACAAAGGACATTAATGAAGGATGGAATGGCAAAGTGGATGGCGGAAACTATGGCATGGACAACTCTTACAACTACAGGGTAAAAGCGGTTGGCATGAATGGTGAAGGCCGAAAGGAGTTCACAGGCCATGTAAACATACTAAAGTAACCCTAATAAAAACTTTTGATAATTCCCCTTGTTGGAAAACAAGGGGAATTTTATTTTTATTCAGGTGCAT